>JAQQAK010000346.1 GCA_028527945.1 Spirochaetaceae bacterium | reverse complement strand
AAAACAGCTAAACTTGTATACCGATAAAAATCCTGCCACATTAGAACAATGGGCAGGATTAGAAAAAAATGACGATTTTTTTGATGAAGCAAAAAAACAAATTATCGAATATTTTGAAGGAACCAGAAAAGTCTTTAATCTGAAACTATCACCTGAGGGAACTGATTTTCAGAAGAAAGTTTGGAAAGCGCTTTTGGATATTCCTTATGGAGAAACAAGAAGCTATCAAGACATTGCAAAAAACATTGGAAATCCCAAAGCCTGCCGGGCTATAGGCAATGCCAACAACAAAAATCCTATTCCATTAATTATACCATGCCATAGAGTAATAGGTAAAAATGGAAATCTGGTAGGGTATGGAGCAGGTATTGATTTAAAAAAGACTTTTCTTGATATAGAAAGAGATACAATCTGTCCTGCATTATTCAGTTAATCACAAGAGAAATTTCCTTACAGGAAAAAATCTCGATCAAATTATGAAAAAAGATTGAAATTCATTTGACTTTTTATATCGCTTGCGATATATTCATACAAGATAAAGCAAGAAATTAAATCATGACAAGGAGAAATGATATGTCAGCAGAAATATATGATTACAATGTAAAGGCAAAAGATGGAAATGAAGTATCCATGAAAGACTTTGAGGGAAAGGTTCTTCTGGTTGTAAATACCGCCAGCAAATGTGGTTTTACTCCTCAGTTTGAGGGCTTACAGAAATTATATGATGACTATAAAGATAAGGGACTTGTAGTATTAGGATTCCCATGTGATCAATTTGCTCATCAGGATCCAGGAACAGATGAAGAAATTCATGAATTCTGTAAACTCAATTACGGAGTAAACTTTCCGGTATTTTCAAAAATAAAGGTAAATGGCGCTGATGCGGCTCCAGTTTTTAAATATCTTAGAAGCGCACTACCTGGAGCAATAGGTAATTCAATAAAATGGAACTTTACCAAGTTTTTGATAGATAAAGAAGGAAAACCTGTAAAAAGATTTTCACCTAAAACTACTCCAGAAAATATTGAAAATGATATAGTATCGTTACTGTAAAATTATGGAATACGAACAACTGAAATTAGAAAACCAAGTATGCTTTCCGCTTTACGCGGCGTCGCGGCTTATAACAAGAACTTACCAGCCCCTGCTTGAAGAGTTGGGGCTGACTTATCCACAGTACCTTGTCTTAATGGTATTGTGGAACAAAGAAGGGCTAACAGTAAATGCTATAGCGGAAAAGCTCATACTTAACACAAACACAATAACTCCGCTGTTAAAGCGAATGCAGGAAAATGGAATACTTACCAGAGAGCGTGCTAAAGAGGATGAACGAAAGGTTATTATTAACCTGACAGAAGAAGGTAGAAATCTTAGGCATAAAGCGGCTCTTGTTCCGGAAAAGCTTGTAAAAACCTTAAAAGACGCTGATCTCACAAATGATGAACTTTTTGCTATGAAAAAGACTCTTTATAAGCTAATAGAAATTCTAGATAAATAGAGAACTTTCAACACTTTTAATTTGAATCATTTAAGCCAATCAACCACTCCGGAGCAGAGCTCCGAAGTATGGTTGGTTCTGCAAGGAATGGGTTTAGACGGTCAGGTTTCATACCCAACACAAAAATACTCTTTCCAAATAGAAGATTCCGCAAGTAGAATACTGCTAAAGCAGGACGGGGTATTAAACCTTCCCGGCGAATAAAAGACTGTGCGTGAATATTGATTACTAAAATTGATGAAGATCTGTCATTGACAAAAATAAAAAACAGTTTTAAATTATATACAAGTTTGTATATTTAAGGTTGTAAATAATGTCAGTACGTCTTGTTCTTTTAGGACTATTGAAGAGAAAACCACAATACGGTTATGAATTAAAAGCTCAAATAGAAAAAGAAATGGGAGACTGGACCTCTATAGCCTTTGGCTCTATTTATTTTGCTCTAAAAAAACTTACAGAAGAAGGTTTTGTAGAACAAACAGGAGCAGAACAACATGGAAACAGACCTTCAAGAATTATCTACAAAATTACTTACAGCGGAGAAAAAGAATTAAAGAGGCTGATAGTTTCTCTCTGGGAAGATCAGTCTCGAACATATTTTCCTCTTGATATAGGTCTATACTTTTTAGATGAATTGGACAAAGATACACAATTAAATCTGGTAAAGAAAAAAAGGAAAGAAGCAGGACACGCTCTGAAATATGTAAAAGATCATGAAATAACAACAATAAAAACGAATCAAATATCAGAAATATCAAAGCAAATATTTTCGCATAGCATTTGCCACATAGAGGCAGAATACAAATGGTTATGTAAACTGGAAGAAGTAATAATGGATTCTTGATGGTCTTTCAAAACTAACGAAGTTTAGAAATTAGCTTGCTTGATTTTTTTGCACAATTGTACAAGCTTGTATATACAATATAGAATAAGGAGTTACAGATGAAAAGAACAAGAGTAATTGAAACTAACGAAGGGATTCAGGCTGAAGCAACAGTTGTAAATTTCAACCTGATGCAGAGAGGACATAGAGACAGAGGATTACTTGAAACACAATCAATTATCAAAAATGGTTTAAATAATGGAATAGCAATAGAGATTGGCCCTGGGCCAGGTTATCTGGGCCTTGAATGGCTAAAAGCAACAAAAAACACAAAGTTGGTAGGCATAGAAATAAGTAAGGCAATGATACAGCAGGCAGAGAAAAATAGAAACGAATACAATTTAACAACAAGAGCAGAATACAAAGAAGGAAATGCAATGAGCTGCCCGTTTGAAGAAAATACTTTTGATAACGCTTTTTCAAATGGTTCACTTCACGAATGGGAGAATCCATTACTGGTATTATCTGAAATATATAGGGTTCTAAAACCTGGTGGAAAGTTATTCATAAGCGACCTAAAGAGAAATTCAAGCCTGCCTGTTACTATAATAATGAAAAGTGTCACAAAAGGAAAAGCAATGAAAAAAGGTTTAATAACTTCAATAGAAGCAGCTTATACCAAAGAAGAGCTTTTAAGGATGTGTGAATGGTCTGTTTTTGAAAACTTTAGCATAAAAGAAAGCCCTTTTGGATTAGAATTAACAGCTGAAAAATAAGTAGCATAAAAATAGCGGACAACCACCTGCATAGCGGGTGGTAAAAAAAACTCAAATCATGTTTATTCAAAAAAAGTTACATATGTAGCTATTTTAATAATCTTTATTGTATACTCTGTTGATGAGACTATTTTATGCTGTAAATTTTGCTCCAGAATTAAGAGACACGCTACAGAGTCTTCAGGATGAGTTAAGAATTAATGTTCACCACGGACGCTGGGCAGATCTTGAGAACCTACATATTACCCTTCATTTTGTTGGAGAAGCTGAAGAATCTGAACTATCAATGTTCAAAGAAGCACTTGATATAGCCGCAGAAGGAATAAAACCTTTCAATATACGCTTTACATCCTATGGCTCGTTCAGACAGGGAAAGCAGGATCTTATTTATATTAAAACAAAAAACAGTGGAGACAGTCTATCTCTTTTGGCAGACGGGTTAAAAAATAAGCTTAAGCGTGGAGATATGAAAAGCTTTGTACCTCATATAACGATGGTAAGAAGAGCAGAAATAAAATATCAAACCCTAAAGCTTTTAAAGAAACAGCGTTTTGACTTACCTCCTGTAATGGTAAAAACAGTAGAACTGATGGAAAGCAAAAAAATAAATGGAAAACTCAGCTATATTCCCATTTATTCTTTAAAACTAACGGAGAATTAAAAATGAAAAAACAAACAATTGCTGCAGCACTAACAACCTCCGCCCCAGTATTTTTTGGATATATTACAATAGGTTTTGCTTATGGCTTCCTGCTTGTAAAATCCGGACTAAACTGGTACTGGGCTCCTGTTATGAGTATATTTATTTTTGCCGGAGCAGCTCAGTTCATGGCAATAAATCTGATAAACCAGGGCAAAGGCTTTGTAGAAATGGGACTTGCCATATTTCTTCTTAACGCGCGGCACATGGTATACGGCTTTTCTGTCCTGGAAAGATTTGCGCCATTTAAGCGCTTTAAAAACTACCTTATTTTCGGCCTAACAGACGAAACCTACGCCCTACTAACAACTGTAGAAGCCCCTGAGGGAACAGATCCGGAACTTTTCGATTTTCTAATTACAGCCTTTGATCAAATCTATTGGTTAATAGGCAGTACCCTGGGAGCAGTATTTGGAAGCCTTATAAGCTGGAACGCTGAGGGACTTGATTTTGCCTTAACAGCCTTGTTTGTTGTTCTTTTAATTGAACAGATAAAAACACTTAAACGGCCCGGTCCTTTTATATTAGGACTTGCGGCTCCTGTTATATTCTATATTGCAGGCCTAACAGAACAGGCTCTATTCTTTGGAATACTTGCAAGCTCCGTAGGCTGCTTTTTCCTGAAAAAAAACAATTCGAATGAGCTAAAACAGGAGGGAAAAAAATGCTTAGAATAATAATTGCTATAGCTGTAATGACAGCCGCTACTATGCTGACACGTTTTTTTCCTTTTATAATTTTTTCAAAGAAAGAACCACCAAAATGGATGCTATCCGGAGCAAAACTTATTCCCGGAGCCGTCATGATGGTTCTGGTTGTAACAAGTCTACCGCATAATCTTGCAATAAGAATCCCTGAGACATGGATTCCGTTCGCGGGAGTTGCCTCAGTAACAATTTTGCATCTGATTTTTAAACATCCACTTGTAAGCATTTTTGGCGGGACAACAATATATATGCTGCTTCTTAACTTTTTTGGATAAAGGAAATTATAAAATCACTTACCGCAGCATTTTTTATACTTCTTTCCGCTTCCACATGGACAGGGTTCATTTCGCCCAACCTTTGGAGTATCACGCACAACCGTAGCAGAAGGAGTATAACCATCATCAAAAAACCATTCACCATCAAGCTTCAAAAAAGTACTAACTTCGTGGTGATCGTAATCAACTCCATCCTGTCTGAACTTTGCGACGAACTCAACAGTACCTTCGTTTTCTTTATCCTCAGTTTTAATAATCTCAAGGCCAAGCCATTCTGAATTGTTAGACCATTCTTCTGTAGACTTTCTATCAAGCCGATGAATTCTTTCTGGATTATGTGTATCAACGATATAATCAATATTGTGTTTAACATAGGCGGTGTAACGTGAACGCATAAGAGCTTCCGGTGTGGGAGCAAGCTTTGTTCCTGAAATATACTGACCGCAGCAGGCATCATAGGCCTTTCCACTTCCGCATGGACAATCTGACATAAAAAACTCCTAAAAAGATAATCTATACTATAAATATCACTTCATTCAAGTATGAACAAAGCTACTGATATTTCTGCATCAGTCTCAAATTCAACTAAAATTAATTTGCATACTTAATATAAAAGAGCCTCTATAGTCTAAATTTTATTTCAACTTTTTTAATAATAAGAATTGCATCTGTTTCTAAACTTTCCTTGACGTTTAAAAGAGCTAACTCTATTATTAACATAATGAAAACAGACCGCCTACTTTCAATGATTATCTATCTAATAAATAGAGATCTTGTCAGCGCAAGAGAACTTTCAGAAAGATTTGGAGTATCTATTAGAACCATTCAGCGGGATATGGAGACAATAAATTTAGCAGGAATCCCGGTAGCAAGCATTCAGGGGCCAAACGGTGGCTATAGCATAATGGACACCTATAAGATGGATAGACAGTTTATGAGCCTTGACGATCTATACTACATAATTACGGCCCTCAAGGGGATAGGCTCCTCTCTTGAAGATAAAAAAATCAATAATACAATTGAAAAAATGCAGGGACTTATTCCTTCTATAGACACAAAAGCCTTCAGCGAACGTCATGAAAAACTCCGAATAGACTTCAGCATGCTTGGAGGAAACGAGCAGCAGCGAACAGCCCTCGCAATAATACAAGAGGCAGTCAATACAAACCGCCTACTCAGGTTCAGCTACACCAATAATAAACTTGAAGCAACAGAAAGAACAATAGAACCAATGACCATTGTTTTTAAGTGGAGAGCATGGTATCTCTATGGATATTGCAAATTAAAGAATGACTATAGAATTTTTCGAGCCTCAAAAATACGCGAACCTGAGATTCTCGCAAAGACTTTTATTAGAAGAGAAAAAAGTTTTGATGATTTTGAGAAAGAATCCAATAATCAAACGCAGCAGAAGAATATAAATATTAAACTTAAATTTACCCCGGAGATGGCAAATATTATTGAAGAATATTACAGCCCGGAGGTGATAGAATACCGCGATGAAAAACATACAATAATTAACCTGAAAATGCCTGAAGACGGCTGGCTCTACGGATATATTCTCAGCTTTGGACGTTTTGTAGAGGTTCTTGAACCACCGCATCTTAGAGAAATAATAAAAAATGGAGCGAAAGATATTGTTTCAATCTATGGTAGCTCTTTTAAAACTTAGGAAGTTTTGAAAGAGGCTCTATGAATAATTTTCTTAAAAATCCCCGACATACTGTTGTCGTATTTAACTCCTATAATCAAAACCATAATATTAAAGGAGAATAATTATGGAAATTATTACAAAGAAAGAAATTGACACACTGAGTGTCAGAACAAGTTGTTCAGTTGACAAGCTTCCACAAACTCTTGGAAAGGCCTATGATGAAGTCGCAGCCCTGTTTGGAACAGACAAGATAACCTGTACAGGAGCGCCATTTGTAATTTACTACAATATGGATATGCAAAATCTTGATATCGAGGCAGGCTTTCCTGTATCAGGAGCAACAAAAGATTACGGCAATGTAAAACGTTCAAGGCTTCCTGGTGGAGAACAAGCCACCGCACAACATAAAGGCTCCTATGAAACACTCGAAAAAACCTATAATGCTCTTACAGAATTTTGCAAAGAAAATAACAAAGTCCCGGAAGATTTTATGTATGAGGAATATCTCAATGAGCCTGAAAAGGTTTCACCTGACGAACTTCTTACAAATATTTACTTCATTCTGAAATAAATATTAAATTCACCTCTTATAAAACTGGCGGAGTTTTATAAGAGGCTAAGTTATTTTCCAATATCTCAATCATATATTTCACTGGCTCTGGATATTCAAGAAAAAAATGTCCATCTTCATCAAAGACTCTATGTTTAATCTTATCAGGAAAAGCTGCAGTCAGTTCTTCACACATTCTTTTACTTGGCCAAAAATTATCAACCGGTTCAGACAATAAATAAATTTTACCATTATAGTTTGCTACATCAATTTCAGCCTTATTGTCTTTTTTTTTATCTAAAAATGAAAGATCTTTTTAACCTTCTTTTTTCCTGATGGAGAAATAATCAGGTTGAGTAAAATAAGAATAATACCTAACGGCATTAAAGTAATGAGAACAGTAAAAGACCAGCTAATATTAACAACATGATTAACAGAAAAATTCTGTATTACATCTATCGAAACACAGGCAAACGATAAAGCAAACATCCAATAAGCTGGAATATTTAACCCACGCCTGCGGCTATGTATAATTATTCTTCTAAGAATAAGTGTCCATATTATCACATTAAAGCAGATAATAAGACCTGGAGACAAAAACCAGCTTATAGAACCGTCAAAACTGTCAATTGAATAAAGAAAACCCAAAGCAGTAAGGCTGATACCCAAAAAACATATAGAAAAACTTTGTATGATCCCGGAACTAAAAAAAAGAACTACAGCTGTTAACAAATTGGCAGCAATAACATAACGAGACCATGTAAGACCACCATAAAAATAAAAATCGATAAATCCAAAAGTAATGGAAATAATTATTAATACAATTAGTATACCGGCAAAAACAAATGGTTTAGCATCATTAAAACGCCTTCTTCGTTCAAGCTGTTTCATGTTATATCGATTCAGTAAACGAGAATCTCTGGGGAGTTCCTCAGACTCTGAATCTCCAATATAAGGTATAGGAAAAGAGCACAATGGACAGTTTCTAATATTATTGTCTAACTCTACTCCACACTTTGGACAATATGCCATAATCTTCCTTCTAGTAATTTACACTAAGCCTAACCGGAAGCCCTTGTTTTCGCAAGCCAGAAAAGAACCGCCGTTCAAGTTCTTTCTCATGCGCCAAGGAACCGAAGGTAATGCTGAAATTGTTGTTATAAGAGATACACCCAACTTTAATAAGGTTTCCGCTGCTTGGAGGGACAAGAATATGAACCTCTTTAACTTCAGAGTTAATTTCCTCAGGCAAACGAAAAGCACCCAAATTTGAAAAACCACCGCTGTATTGGCGCTCACCAAAATGATAATACAGAGAAGGGAAAATAAGCCTTTTAAGAGGAAGAGGAATCAGCCTGACAGCAAAATTTGATTCAATATCAATATTTCTTTTAAATTGCTGATTTATATAACGCTTATCCACTTCAAGACTCATATAATTCTTAACATGGGTTAGTATTTCTTCAAATGAAAAATGACCAAGCCTGCAATCTATTTGAGGCATTATTGTTACAAAAAAATTCCTTAAAGTATCAGAATTATATAGCGGCCTTAAATTAACAGGTACATTAATTACGACAGGATGCGCCTTCCAGTTAAAATCCTGTATCATCTCAGCCATAACCGATATGTAAAAAGCAGTCAGCCAGACAGTTATTGTCACCCCATCAGCCTTTGCTTTATTTAAGAGCTTATCAAGCGGAACAGTTCCTGTTGTAGAAAAATATATCCCCGGAGGAACAGCTTTATACGGCAGATGAAAAGCCCGCCCGCTCCTCTTTAAGCCAGGAACTGATGGATCATAGTTTTCAAGATAGGAATCTTCTCTATTAGCTTCTGAGCAACATACAATCTGAGTTTTTCCTAAATTGTCATTCAAGGAAGAGTCTTGCAAATAAGCAATTAAAACGGCACGCAAGAAAGCTGAAGCTCCATAACCATCTGTTAAAGCATGCGAAAATTCAATTGCGATCTCTTTTTCTTTAAAATAAACATGTATAGGAGAAACAGAAAGTCGCCTTTCATATTGGGTACAGGGATAATGTTCATCTAATTGTACATCAGGCTCGTTTTTTGTCTTTTGGAAATAATACCAAAACAATCCAGGCTTTAAAACCACATTAAACTGTGGAAACTGAGAAAAGGCCTTCATAACAGCCCCTTTCAATTTTACAGGATCAACATTAGTTTTCATCACAGCAGTTAGCCTGAAAAGAGTTGTTTGCCAGTCTGAACGAATGAAAGGATACATTTTTCCGGCATTATCAAGCTTGTGCCAGTCATTCTCTGACGCGCCGGGCCTTTGACGCTTAAGCATAGCAACAAACCAAACCAGTTTTTGACAAGAATGTATTTTTAATATCTGTAAGAAAAGTCTTTGCGTTCAATAAATAACTCTACCAATTTCTATAAAAAATTTATACAGCTTTTATGTTAAAAAACGTTTCGTTACAGTTAAAAGAGCATATTCAACAATCATGTTGTTGATTTTGTCGGATAAATAGTATAGCTTAATCATGAAAACCGTTTTATAGGTATTTTTTTTATAGTTGAATTGTTCCTAAACTTTATTAAAGAAGTATAAGATCCTTTAGATCCTGCCTTTTTTTCTAATTATGTAATTATCAGCGAAAATTATCTGTCTTACTGGTCTAATTTTTTATAAGGCAAGGAGTTACTATGCCAAAAAAACTATATGTTGGAAACATAAGTTTCAATTCAAATGAAGAAGAACTGGGAAATCATTTTGCACAGTTCGGAGAAGTCCTAAGTGTTAATATCATTACAGATAGATACACTAACCAATCCAAAGGTTTTGGTTTTGTTGAAATGCAGGATGAAGATGCCGCTGATGCAGCTATTTCTGCTCTTAACGGAACAGATTTTGCGGGACGTGAACTAAAAGTAAATGTAGCAAGGGACAGAAATGATGCTCCCAGACGTAATAACTTTCGTTAATAGCATTTATATACAAAGAGCTGTCTTTTTTTAAGACAGCTCTTTTTTTAGTTTTCACTTATTTTAAAGTAAAAACTATTCCATCATAAGCTTCTACAACCTTTCCGGCATACCCTGCCTTTTGATAAAGAGCTTTACTTCCCTCATAATCAGTATCAGCCAATATATGTGTAATAACAGTAGTTGAAGGCTGAGCATCACTCACAATACGGGCAATATCTTCATTAAAAATATGAGACTGACTAAGACCTGCCTTAATACTGGCTGCGGCTTCAGGAGGAAGATCACTAAAGGCTCCTGTTAGAGCTCCATCCATAATCAGCAAATCTGCACCTTTGGAAAACGGAGCAAATGTGTCGATATATTTCATATCTCCCGAAATAACAACACTATGTCCTCCAGCTTCAAATTTGAAGGCATAAGTTGTAATAGTATGCGGAACTGGAATAGCAGTAACCTTTACCCCATCAACCTGAAAAGTTTCTACATCTTTTGTAAAATCATTCAAAGTAACATTAGATAGAAGTCCTTCTGGATGAAGTCCAACTATTTCAGTCCTGTATTCCAGATCTTCTTTAAAAAAATTGACGGTGGTATCATACAGTTTTTGTACACTTGGCCCAGCCATATAAAGTTTCTGACGTCCAGTAGGAGTCCCCCATGCACCAATAGCAAAAGCCCAGAAATCTGAATTATGGTCTGCATGCTGATGAGTAAAAAACATATTTTCGATTTTTTCGATATTAATACCAAACTGCAAGATGTTTCTGGTTGACCACTGACCACAATCTACCAGAATTTTTGTATCCTTATATTCTACATAGATAGACTGGCCAGCACGGGTAAGATCAAGCCGAGGGCTTCCTGAGCCCACAATTGTGACACGAAAACCTTCAGGGGCTATTGAATAATCAATAGATTCAGCATCTGCCACTATCTCCTCAGCAGAGGGTTGCGCAAAAACCGGAATTACAGTGGCCATGATAAGCAAGAACATAATTGGTAGCACAGTGTTTTTTCTTTTCATAAAATTCCTCCATTTTATCTGTTTAGCTCTATAAATAGCTAATTATCAGGACAATATCCTGTTTTCATAATCAAGAATTGTATTCATCAAATTAAGTTCAGACGTTTATTAAAACCCACAACAATCAGAAGAGACACAAAGAAGTTTGTAGCGAGACCTCTCCTCCAAATACTTTGCAATGAAACTTGTCTGATATTCTTGTAACTACAAATCGTGGAATCGAGTAATCATGCGCCTAAATTCCTTAATGGAAAAAGTATAGCACCGCTCTTGATTAAGTAAAAATTGCTTTTTTCTATGAAGTCATGCGTTTAAGGAATGGTAATTCAGACTATAATAAAATTGTAAACAGAGGAGGCTCTTTCAAAACTTTCTGAATTTTGAAAGAGCCTCAGAGAATAGATAATATTTACTGCTGATAGAGATAATCAACAAGTTCAAATAGAGCTTTGACAGAATATTATTAGAAATGTTTTTATTTCAAAGATACAATAAACTCGCAGTATTTGTCATTTCTTCCTATAGCTTTTATTATTTCTGCTCGAACCTCTCCATGATGAAAAGGCCTGAAAACATTTTCAAACATTGCAGCAGAACATAAACAGAAAATAGGTGAAGGTTCTGCAAGACCTTCTTCGACAAGATCGCAACTGCACTTGTTTAAAATAAAATGTGCCTTATTACCATCAAGCTCCCAAAAGGTATCAGCCTTAAGAACCTCTCTGCGTCTTTTATTTATGGCCTCGACCAACTCTGTAACAGATTGAGGCTGTTTGCCATAATAAGAAATTGTTTTTTCAAGAATTTGATTCGCGCATTCTGTACCAGCAGAGTTCATAACACAGCGTGAAATATTTTCATCATGAAAATTACCCAAGGCTTCAGTAACACCCTTTATCCAGGCACAGTTTCGTTTAACAGCAGCTACAGATATTTGTTCTTTATCTTCCATAATTTTCTAAACAGTTCTACTTTTAAAATATAGAACTGACAAAACTCCTACCGGAATAAAATATAAACACCAGAACAAAAGAACCGCAGTTCCTACCCATTCCGAACTTTGAGAGTCTGCGCTGAACAAACCAATCATGGGAAAAATCAGACAACTTATAAAAAAGATTCCATGAATTAATAATAACAATCGAAGCCAGATATCAGCCTTTGTTTTTACTTCTATAGTGAGTCCTATAAAAAAAGTAGAAAGAGCCATGAGGCCGTAACCGAGAAGATCATAATTAAAAAAAAGACCAAAATTTGAATAATCAATAAGACTCGCAGCCTGAAAAGTCAGCTTTTCATGCACTACTGTTGTAAGCTGTGCAAAATATACCATTAGAATAAAGACAGAATACACCGCGGAAAAGATCATTGCAGCATAACCTGCACTCTTTTTATCCTCTTTTGCAAAAAAGCAAAAAGAACAAATCATGGGAACAAAGCTAAAAGAAATAAACATACTTGAAAAATAACTCCAATAGTTACTCTTAAAAAGCATGCTTACAGCAAAAGCAAAAACGCTCACAAAATTTAAAGCCGAACTGTAAATCCCTAATTTTCTGTTCATAATATTTTATATCCTTTCTTTTTAAACAAAAAAATAATATCAAAAAAAAAGACTCAATTAAAGGATTATTAAAAAATTTTAAAGTAGTTGAAAAAGATCCTGGTCCAAAAGTATACTAGTACACATTAGATTTTTCTGGAGGATTGTATAAATGAAAAGATGCAAGAAGATTTCTTTGGTGTTGCTAACAGTCTTGTTAACTGCAGCGTTTTTAGGGTGTGACTTACTATCTGAAGAAGTGAGTGAAGTAAAAGTTCTAAACACAGAATTTGATTCTGATTTTGAGACTACCGG
>JAQQAK010000345.1 GCA_028527945.1 Spirochaetaceae bacterium | reverse complement strand
AACGGAAAAAGCGAAGTTGATTCAATAGACGAAAAAATTAAACCAGAAGACGCTAAAGTTTACGGTGGGTATCTTTATGTACCTATAAGGTTTCAAGGAAAAAGTGCCTACCTTTTTGTAGGATTGAAAAAAGTTGAGCATGAGCTGGAAGACTATATTAAAATATTAACAAAACATCTTGCTTGACCAATGCAATAAGTTGACTTATAATCAAACAGGTTTTTAATACCAAAAATGGAGGAAGATTTTGTTTAATTTACAATTAATAATACTTCCTCTCGTTGGAATAGTTCTAGGTTGGATAATTAGATGGCTTTATGCCAGATTTCAGTTGTCGTCGTCAGAGCAACGAGCTGCAAGATTGAATCAAGATGCAGTAAAAGAAGCGGAAGCTGCTAAAAAAGAAATATTGCTTGAGACGAAGGATGAACTGCTTAAAGAGAGAGCTCAGCAGGAAAAAGAGCTTAGGGAAAGAAGGAATGAGATTCAGAGGCTGGAAAGACGATCGCTACAAAGGGAAGAAAATCTAGACCGAAGATCATCCTCGCTTGAAAAGCAGGAACGTGAATTAACAAAACGAGAGGATAATTTAAAAGAACGCGATAATTATCTAAAAGGTGAAGAAGAACGCTGGAAGGTTGAACTTGAAAAAGTTGCTGGTATAACAGCAGATGAAGCCAAGGATTTAATAATTAAATCCATGGAAAGTGAAGCAAAGAAAGACGCGATTCTCCTTGTAAATAAGGTAGAGCAGGAAGCGCAGAAAGATGCTGATAAAAAAGCCCGAAGTATTATTATGGGTACTATTCAGCGAATTGCAACTGAGGTCTGTTCAGATGTTACCGTTACTTCTGTAAATTTACCTAATGATGAGATGAAAGGGCGAATAATCGGCCGTGAAGGGCGAAATATACGTTCACTTGAAACTCTTACTGGTGTTGATATTATTATTGATGATACTCCTGAAGCGGTTGTTATTTCATGTTTTGATCCAATCAGAAAAGAAATTGCCAGAGTTGCTCTGGAAAGATTAATTTCTGATGGAAGAATACATCCAGCTCGAATAGAAGAAGTTGTTAATAAGGTTTCAAAAGAAATTAACCAAACCATTATAGAAGAAGGCGACAAGGTCGTTTTTGATCTTGGTATGCATAATATTCCTCAAGATGGTGTTAGAGCTTTGGGTCGGTTACATTATAGAACCAGTTATGCTCAGAATGTACTAACTCACTCTAAAGAAGTTGCCATAATAGCTGGCATGATAGCTGCTGAACTTGGTGCTGACAGAGAGCTTGCTAAAAGAGCAGCCTTACTTCATGATATCGGTAAGGGTATTGAAAGTGAAGGTGATGAAACACACGCAGAGTTAGGCGCAAGCCAGGCTAAGAAAATGGGGGAAGATCCTCGTGTTGTAAACGCAATTTTAGCTCACCACAACGATGTTGAACCTCAAACATTAGAAGCAATAATTGTACAAATCGCAGATGCAATTTCAGCGTCACGCCCTGGTGCTAGACGTGAAACTCTTAATAATTATATTAAGAGATTAGAGAATCTTGAAAATATTGCGGAATCATTTGAAGGTGTATCAAAAGCTTTTGCTATACAGGCAGGGCGTGAACTCCGAATAATGGTTAATAATGATTCTGTTTCTGATGATGATTCAAAACTTCTTGCAAAAGATATTGCAAAAAGAATAGAAGATGAACTTAGATATCCTGGTCGAATTAAAGTTACAATAATTCGAGAAACCAGAGTTACTGAGTACGCTAGATAAACTTATGTCTGATAAAATTAAAGCTTTGCTTCTGGGTGATGTCGTGGGACAGCCTGGCTGCAGAGCCATTTTTACAAGCCTTAAAAAGGTTGTTAAAGAATATAAAGCTGATGTAGTGATGGTTAATGGCGAAAATGCTGCTGATGGTTTTGGCCTGACACCTGAAAATGCACAGCTTATTTTTTCAAATGGTGCTGATGTCATAACATCCGGCAATCATATTTGGCAGAAAAAAGAGATTTACCCTTTACTTGATTCAAAAGAAAATCTTCTAAGGCCACTTAATTATCCAAAAAAAGTTCCTGGACATGGAAGTTGTATTGTAAATGTAAAAGGAACAAAAGTCGGATTTATAAATTTGCAGGGAAGGGTTGATATGTTCAGTATAGATTGCCCTTTTGTTGCAGCAAAAGAAGAAGTCCGAAAGTTGCGTAAAGAGACTAATATCATTCTTATTGATTTTCACGCGGAAAATGTAGAAGAAAAAGAGGCTTTAGCTTTATACCTAGATGGACAAGTTAGTTCTGTTACAGGAACTCATACACATATTCAGACAGGTGATTATAGAATTCTTGAAAAAGGAACAGCGTATATGACTGACATTGGTATGACTGGTCCTATGCATACTGTAATAGGCTCAAGAAGCGACATTGCAATTAAGAGACAACAGACACAGGTTCCGTTAAGAATGGAAATTGAAGATATACCAGCTACTATTAATGGAGCTTTGATTACAATTGATGCAAAGAGCGGAAAAGCTCTTGAAATAATTCCTGTAAATTATAAAAGTCTTTAAGGAAATGAAGCAGAAAAAGATTCCTCTTCTGAAATACCTAACCGCAAAATTAACAGATTATACAGAAAAAGAGCTGTATTCAATGATAATGTGCGGTGAAATAAAGGTTGGGAGTGAAACAATAAAAACTCCTACCTTTAAAGTTCCAATAGATTCCAACATTAGTATTAAAAGAAAGAAATGGGTATCTCGTGGGGGAGAAAAACTTGATTATGCTATAAAAAGTTGGGATATAAAAAGTGACGGAAAGGTTGTTATAGACGCAGGTTCTTCTACTGGTGGTTTTACAGATGTACTTTTACAAAATAACGCTCTTCTTGTTTATTCTGTTGATGTCGGTTTTAACCAGTTGGATTATTCACTTCGAATAAACGATAGGGTAAAAGTTATGGAAAAGACAAATATAATGTCTGTAAAAGATCTTTCTCCTATGCCTGATTTTGCTGTAGCCGATTTATCTTTCAGATCAATAAACGGCGCGGCTTCTCATGTTCTCAAACTTACCAAAGATAATTTATTAATAGCTTTAATAAAACCACAGTTTGAAATAAAAGAAACAGAAGGTTTTGATGGAATTATCAGAGATAGAAATATTATTGAAGAAGTTCTGAAAAATACTGCTGTTAATTTAGAAAATGAAAGAATATCTGTTGATGCGGTTCTTGAATCACCAATTAAAGGAGGCAAGGGGAATACAGAATTTCTTTTTAAACTACGGATAGCAGAGGCTAATGAAGTAGTTATTAATTTAAAAAAAATTGAAGATTTTTTGAAAAAATAATACAAAAAATTGATATGAACTTTTTTTAAAAAAATAAAAACTAGTAAATAAAAAACTCACTGTAAACTAATATTCTATTTTAATATCAAGAAAAGAAAGAAATGATTGAGCTTCAGGTAGGGTGAATTTGGCATTTCTGATCTTGTTTGTCTCAGGATTAATATAATAACCTATTGATGTTCTGAAATCAGACTTTTCAAGATCGCATTCGTTAAAAGAAGTTTTCTTAAAAGTGGTTCCAGAAAAATCAGCAGACTTTAAATTAACTCTATGAAAATCACAATCCTTCATTTCACAATTTTTGATTTCAATCTTTTGGAGTTTTTTATCAGAAAAAAAGGCATTATCTAAAACAGAATTCTCAAAGCCTATGTTTAAAAGAAAGTCATTGCATTCTGTAAAGTTAATACCCATAATTCGGCATCCAGAAAAAAGTACATCGTTAAGAGTTGTGTCTTTGAAATTGGAAAGAATAATTGAACATTTATTGAATGTGCAAGATGTGAAGACTGAGTCGATAAATGAAGTACTGGAGAAATTGCAACCTATAAAATCACAATCTTCAAAAGAGTAGT
>JAQQAK010000344.1 GCA_028527945.1 Spirochaetaceae bacterium | reverse complement strand
GGAATTGATGAAGATAATATATCAGATATTGTTATAATAGATAAAACACCTGAAAAAGACAGACGTGTTATTTTAGCAGACACAGCTACTTTGAATAATCTTGAAGAACAGAATGGAGTTATATCTCTTGAACTTAAAGATATTTTTCTTCAAACCTTCAAATCAAAGAAAAAAAATGATTTTGATTATCTGTCGTCTGAAAAAATGACATACAACATTTTATTAAAAAACATTTCTGTTTCTATGAATAATCCAGGACCACGAGAAATGAGCTCACGTGATGTAAAATCCGCAATTACAGAGAAAAGAAATGTCTTGAATAAAAAAATAAATGATAACTTAATGAAATCTGATAAATCAGGATTATCAATGCAGAAGAGTTATTATTATCAAAGTAATTTGAACAAAAACAACCGAAATATGGTAAAACTTTCAGACAGTTATAAAGAATATACAAATAGGCAAAATAAAACATTTTCAAGCCGTTCATTACAATCTTATCTCGTAGAATACTATAAAAAGTTTTCTCTTCCTTTTTCATGTTTTGTTTTTGTTTTATTTGCCTTTCCTGTAGGATTATTCACAAAACGTAGTGGAAGATCTGTAGGATTTGGTATTGGTCTTTTGGTTGCAGTAACATATTGGGGAATGCTTTTCGCCGGCCAAACCTTTGGTATTCAAAGTAACTCTCCAGCAGGCCTTGCAATGTGGATGCCTGATATAGTTATTGCTGTAGCTGCTATTATTTCTGCTATAATAAAGTTCAGGAGATAAATTTGGTTAAAACTATAGATAAAATGATCATCAAGCAATTTATTCCAACTTTTTTAATTGCGATTCTCTTTTTTGTATTAATACTTGAAATGGTAGATTTGTTTGCCAACCTTTGGCGTTATATAAATAATGAAGTTCCTGTTTCTGAAATTATGACAGTATTTCTTTATTACATACCAAAATGCATAAACTTGTCACTTCCTATGGCTCTATTATTTGCGGTTTCTTATACACTTGGCAATTATTACGCCAATAATGAATTAATAGCAATATTTGGTTCTGGAATTTCATTATTACGCTTTGCGTCTACTCTTATTCTTTTTGGACTTCTTGCAAGCTTTGCATCTTTTTTATTTGAAGAAAAGATTGTTATAGATACTTATAAAGTTAAAAATGAAAAATCAAATATGCTTTTAAAAAAATCACAAAGTTTAAATAATAACAATCCAACCGCTATAGATAAAAATGGAAGTATAATATACAGCGCTAATTTCTATAACGATAAAGACATTACGTTATCAAATATAATTGTAGTTGAAAAAGATGATGATGGGAAACTTATTCAGACGATAAATGCAGAATATGCTAAATGGGATACAGAAAGAGAATTATGGGTATTTCATAGATGTCGTCAGTATTTTTATGACGCAGAAACAGATTTTTATGTAGCAAAATACAGTGAAACTTACAGTAATAAATTAATAAATGCTCCTCCATTTACGTTTCAGAAAATTGTAAGTGATGTTGATGAAATGCATATAAGAGATGCCAGTGAATGGATTATATCTCTAAGAAGAGCTGGGCTACCATTCGCAGAAGCTTTAACAACTTATTATAAACGTTTTTCGTTTTCATTAACTCCTTTTATTGTTTGCCTTATATCAAGTGCAATTGGCGGAAAATTTAAAAAGAATATTTTACTAATGAGTCTTTTGACAAGTTTGATAATTTCTGTTGTTTTTTACGTCATGCAGATGGTATTTACCATTTTTGCCAATCTGGGGTATATTTCACCAGCAGCAGGCGCGTGGACGCCATTTTTATTTTTCTGTTTTATAGGTTTTGTACTTTTCAGATACGCAAGAGCATAAAATAAAATTATATTTAGGAGATTATTTTGTTATTTAACATAACTGCCAAAGATAAAAAAACTTCTGCCAGGACGGCAGAACTTGAACTTCCGCATGGAAAGATAGACACTCCTGTTTTTATGCCAGTTGGAACTAATGCGGCTGTAAAGGGGTTGAGACACGATAGTTTAGACAATATTGGTTTTAAGATTATTTTAGCAAATACATATCACCTTTATTTACGTCCAGGAGAAGAGCTCATAAACAATTTTGAAGGACTCCACAAATTCAGTAATTGGAACCATAATATTCTAACTGACAGCGGAGGTTTTCAGGTGTTTTCTCTTGCGCCTTTTAGAAAAATAAAAGAAGAAGGCGTATATTTCAGATCTCACATAGATGGCTCTTATCACACACTTACTCCTGAAAAAGTTGTAAATATTCAAAAAGCTTTTAGAAGCGATATTATGATGCAGCTTGATGTTTGTACTCCTCCGGAAATTACATATAAAAAAGCACTTGAAGCACTTGAATTAACTACGCGCTGGGCAAAAAGATGTAAAACAGAATGGTTAAAAGAAATGCCAGGATATGAAGGAGTTCTCTTTGGAATTGTACAAGGTAATTTTTATGAAGATCTCAGAAAAAGAAGTGCGGAAGAAATAGTTGAATTAGATCTACCTGGTACAGCAATTGGGGGACTTTCAGTAGGTGAAGAATATAACGTTTTCAAAGATTATTTAAGTTATACAGCAGCGCTTTTACCTGAAGAAAAACCACGATACTTGATGGGGATAGGGACTCCTGAATACATACTTGATGCAGTTGAGAATGGAATAGACCTTTTTGATTGTGTTTTACCAACACGTATAGCTCGTAATGGAACTGTGTTTACACCTGAAGGAACAATTGCATTGAAAAAAGCTCGATTTGCGGAATCACATGAGCCAATTCATGAAGGTTGTGGTTGTTATACTTGTCAACATTATTCAAAAGCATATTTGAGACATCTTTTTAAAGCTGGAGAAATGCTTGGTCCAATGCTTGCAAGCGAACATAATCTTTATTTTTTAAATAATATGATAAAAGAAATCAGACAAAGCATAAAAGAAGGAAAATTTGCTGAATATAAATCAGCATTTTTATCAAGATATAATTCAGCCGGTTCTACCGGAAAGGCTTCCTAAAATAGATGTCAGAAAAAAATACAGCAAAATCAGCCTTTGTGGTGATGGTATGCACACTTTTTTCAAGAATATTAGGATTTGCGAGAATAGCCGTT
>JAQQAK010000343.1 GCA_028527945.1 Spirochaetaceae bacterium | reverse complement strand
ATATTTAGTTTGAAGCTCATCTTGAAGATCAAGCGCCTCAAAAATGTCTGATGTATAATCTACAGGAAGTTGTGAGGAGTTTGTATAAAATGGAGCATCTGTTCCGGATGTAATAATATCGGGGTATTTTTCCTTATCATGTTTTGCCAGTCTGTAGCTTGTACTTTCAGCAGGAGATGCCTCAAGATTATAAAGATCTCCTGTTTTTTCCTGATAGTCTGCAAGACGGGTTCTCATAAAATCAAGTATTTCAAGCGCAAACTCACGACCTTCCTGGTCTACAATATCTTTTCCAAGGAAATTAAGCATAGCTTCATTCATTCCGCATATTCCTATTGTAGAAAAGTGATTGTTAAGATGAGAAAGGTATCTTTTTGTGTATGGAAAAAGTCCTGCGTCAAGAAGTCTGTTTATAACCTTTCTTTTCATTTGCAAAGATTGAGCTGCAAGATCCATTAAATTTTCAAGACGGTTAAAAAACTCCTGCTTTGAGTTTGAAAGATATCCAATCTTTGGAAGATTAAGGGTTACAACTCCAATAGAGCCTGTAAACTCATCTGAACCAAAAAGTCCACCGCCTCGTTTTCTTAATTCTCTCTTGTCAAGCTGAAGTCTACAACACATTGAACGAACATCATTAGGATCAAGATCAGAGTTTATAAAGTTCTGAAAGTTTGGTGTTCCATATTTTGCTGTCATTTCAAAAAGGAGCTGCGCATTTTTTGTTGTCCAGTTGAAATCACTTGTAATATTATAAGTCGGAATAGGGTACTGGAATCCTCTTCCGTTAGCATCTCCGGCTATCATCAGCTCTATAAATGCCTTGTTTATAATATCCATTTCTTCCTGACAATCACCGTAAGTGAAATCTTGTTCTTTTCCGCCTACAATGGCAGGCTTGTCTTTTAAGTCATTAGGAACGGTCCAGTCTAATGTTATGTTTGTAAAAGGAGCCTGACTGCCCCATCTTGATGGTGTATTTACTCCAAAGATAAAGCTCTGCAGTCCTTGTTTCACCTCTTTAAAAGAAAGCTCATCTGTTTTTACAAATGGAGCAAGGTAAGTGTCAAAGCTTGATAAGGCTTGAGCACCGGCCCATTCATTTTGCATGATTCCTAAAAAGTTAACGATTTGCTGAATTAGGGTTAAGAGATGTGCTGCCGGTAAAGATGTAATCTTGTCAGGAACACCCCCAAGTCCTTCCTGTATAAGCTGTCTTAGAGACCAGCCCGCGCAGTAGCCTGAAAACATTGACAGATCGTGTATGTGAAAGTCTGCGTTTCTGTGAGCTTCCGCAATATCTTCTGTATAGATGTTCTTTAACCAATAGTTTGCTGTAACAGTACCAGAGTTGTGTAGAATCAGTCCTCCCAGTGAGAAGTTTACGTTAGCGTTTTCGTTAACACGCCAGTCAGACTGCTGAAGGTAGCCGTCCATTGTTGTGTTAATGTCAACCATAAGCTTGCGGGTATCTCGCATAACCTCGTGTCTTGCTCGGTAGATTATATACGCTTTCGCTGTTTCTACTTCGCCTGATTCAACTAACACTGTTTCAACAATGTCTTGAATTTCTTCAATTGCAGGGGCAGAGTTCGGATGCCTTCCGCTCATGAATTCGACAATCTTCTCCTCAACCTTGTTTGTTAATTCCTCTACAAGGTTAAGATCCTCATTTTTTTTGGCAGCCGATACAGCTCTTCCAATGGCGCTGGCTATTTTCCATCGGTCGTATCGATCAATTGTGCCATTTCTTTTTACGATTTGGCGGACAACTGGTTTTTCTGATTTTTGTTCAACACCCAGAAAGTTTTTCCAGTCGTTCTTTTCTTGCCTGAAATCCACGGACTCCTCCCAGTTCTTTTATCTTTTTGACATTATTATGCTATAATCTTAATGATTAAGCTTTTTAATCTCGTCTATAAATTCCTGCACATCTGCGTATGAACGATACACGGATGCAAATCTTACATAGGCTACACTATCTATTCTGTAAAGTTTTTCAAGAACAAGTTTGCCTATTTCTTCGGCTGAAATTTCATGAGAACTTTTCCCAATCATATGAGCCTGATCTTCTATATCAGCAAGCATTTCTGTAACTGTTTTAGCTGATACAGGTCGTTTTTCAAGTGAACGCTCAAGTCCTCTTGAAATTTTTGAAATATCAAATGTTTCACGGTTACCACTGCGTTTTATAACCATAAGTGGTCGTTCTTCTATACGCTCATAAGAGGTAAACCTGTAGGAACATTCGTTACATTCTCTGCGTCTTCGGATTGAAGTTCCAGATGACGCCTGACGAGATTCAATTACCTTATCATTGTCTTTTCCGCAATGCGGGCATCTCATTTATTATACAAACCTTATATTATTTTATCGGTAGTAAACGGCTCTATATGTAGCGTTTAACTTTTGATTTCTGTTATTTTAGCACACAAGATATGGTGTGGCAATAATTTATAATCAAAAAGTTGAGAATTTTAAAAAAAAGCCTAAATCTTAACTATATAAAGATTTAGGCTGTTAGAATAAAAAATATAGATATTTTTAAGCTTTATTAAAACTTTTTAATACTTGATATTT
>JAQQAK010000342.1 GCA_028527945.1 Spirochaetaceae bacterium | reverse complement strand
ATAAATGAACTGATAGGGTTAAAACGTTTTTTATATGCATGTGAATTATTTTTCATTAAAAAACTCCTTCAAGTACTAATGTGAATCCTTCTTTCACTTTAGTTTCAAAATTTTCAGGATCTGTTTTAAGGTAATAAATTATTAGAGACTGTATGATTTCTATTAATACTTCAGGTGATACTTTATCTTTTATAAAACCCTTTTTTTTTAATCTTAATATGTACTCATATGCTTCTTTTGCAATACTTTGACGTTCTTCAATAATTTTTTTTTCTAATAAAGGATAATTTGTGAATATATCTCTAAAAACTCTTGAATCCATTCTTGTTATAAGCTTTGGAAATATATCAATCATTACATCAATTGCAGCTTGAAAATCTTTTGCAGCATTTAGTCTGTTTGAAAGTTCATTCTGAACAGATCTAATATAATTTACAAGAACTCGTTCAACTAAGTTTTCTTTAGAGTCTATATAATGATATAGCGTTCTCTTGGTTATGCCTGCATCCTTTGCGCAAGTGTCCATACTCCATCCTTTTATTCCATAGTTAAATATCAGCTCCTGTGCGGATTTATCAATTTTATTCTGAATTACATCTCTCTCGTTTACCATGTATACTAATTTAGTATATTTGGTATACTTATACAATAGAATTACTAACTAATTAAGTACTATTTAATATTTTTAATTTTTAAAAGTTCTTAGCCTCTTCTTTGTATTAATATCCAAGATATTCTTTTATTCTGGGAATAAATAATGGGCCATACTCTTCAAGCTTACGTTCACCAACTCCTGTAACCCTTAAAAAAGACGAGTTATCGACAGGTTTAATAATACACATATCTTTAAGGCTTTTATCTGAAAAGATAATATATGGCGGAACATTACGTTCTACTGCAAGCTCAAAACGATAATCTTTCAACATCTGAAACATATCCTTATCATATTTGGCTATTCCTAATTGCCTAGACAATTCTTCAACGGTCTTCTTCTTTTCTTTTTTCTTTATCACATAAAATTTTTCACGGCCATAAAGAATATTACTGCCCTTTTGTGTAAGTTTCAAAGCATTATAAGACTCTGAATCTTTAATAAGTGCATCCTGCATTATTAATTCTTCTATTACAGACTTCCACCATTTTTTTGATTTATCTTTTCCGGCGCCCCAGGTTTTAAGTTTTTCATGATTGAACTTTCTTATTTTTTCAGTATCCGCTCCACAAACTATATCAACAATATGAAGGATTCCAAATTTTTCTCCGCTTCTTATTATCGCGGACATTATTTTTTGGGAATCAATTGTAGCATCTTCTCGTTCAACCAAATCTGTACAAACATCACAAAATCCGCAATTATTGCCAGAATCTTCATTAAAATATTCAAGAAGCATTTTTCTGCGGCAGACATTAGCCTTAGCAAAGCCTAGCATCCGCCAGAGATTCTCTTCAGCCTTAGCTTTTTCTTTTTCATCTGTCATATTGCCTATATGATATTGAACTCTTGCTACGTCTGAGCCGCCATATAAAAGCAAGCATTGAGACTCAAGCCCATCTCTCCCGGCGCGTCCTGTTTCCTGATAGTATCCTTCGATACTCTTTGGTAAATCTCCATGCACAACATAGCGAACATTTAGTTTGTTTATACCCATTCCAAATGCTATTGTCGCGCAAATTACATTGATCTTATCTCTATTAAATTTTTCTTGATTTTTTTCTCTGACAGAATTAGATAAGCCCGCATGATAAGGTAAGGCTTTAATTCCATGCTTTGTCAAATAATCAGCAGTTTTTTCAACATCTTTACGCGAAGTCCGGTAAACTATGCCCGAATCTCCAGGACGGTCTTTAATGAAAGCCAGGATTTGATCAAGAACTATATCTTTCTGTTCTACCCTGTAAAATAATTCAGGTCTGTCAAAAGATGCTCTCACAATAAATGGATCGTCCATTTTTAATATGCGTATTATATCCTTCTGAACCTTCAGAGTTGCTGTTGCTGTAAAAGCCGCGACAGGGATATCAGGAAAATATTTCTTTATCTTAGATAGATTAAGATAATCAGGCCTGAAATCATGTCCCCATTCAGAAAGACAATGAGCCTCATCAACAGCAAAAAAAGCAACTGAAAGCTCCTTCAACCTTTCAAAATATCCATCTATAGAAAGCCGTTCAGGAGAAAGATATAAAAGTTTTATATCACCTCTATAAAGATCCGCGTACACATTTTTAGCCTCTTCTGCTGTTAGCGTTGAATTAATATAGGCTGCTTTGATTCCATTCTCGGCAGCTTCATCTACCTGATCTTTCATCAAAGAAACGAGAGGACTGACAACAATACTTAAACCTTCAAACACTATAGATGGAATCTGATAACAAAGAGACTTGCCTCCACCTGTCGGCATTGCCGCAAAAACATCTTTTCCTGAAATTATATTTTTAATTATATCTTCCTGATTTGCCCGAAATTTTTTATATCCGAACTTATCTTTAAGTATCTTCTTAATCTGCATCAACTAAATTATAACTTTTCCTGATTACCTTTTACAATACTGAGGAGAAAGTGTTTTCATTTTATAGCCTCTTTCAAGCTTTATAGTCTGAAAGAGGCTTAAAATATATTCACTTATAGAAGTCAAGTTTAAAAACTTTAAGAGTTTTAAAGAAGTGCCTATACAATAGTTTTAACTTTGTCCCCAAGAAGAAAACATGCTGCTTTATGATTTTCAGCAATATTTGTAAAATCCGGTACACTTTTTTCACAAATATCCTTTCCATATGGGCATCGTGGGAAAAATCGACATCCACCTTCTTCTGTACCGCTTACACCTGAAGTAGAATCTTTCAAAGGAAGCTCGACATCATCATCTTCTGGATTAGGCTCTGGAACTGCGGCAATTAAAGCTTTGGTATATGGGTGTTGAGGATTCTGTAAAATCTCTTCTGCCGGTCCTATTTCAACAATTCGTCCCATATACATGATAGCCATTCTGTCACATACATATCTGGCAGTTGCAAGATCGTGTGTAATATAGATAAAAGAAATATCGTGAAGCTCTCTCATCTTTAATAGAAGATCAAGAACTCCTATTCTTACCGAAACATCTAACATAGATACCGGCTCATCAGCAATAATAAAATCAGGTTGCAGCACAAGCACCCTTGCCATACTTACCCGCTGAAGCTGTCCACCGCTCATCATTGCAGGATATTTATCCCAATAGGTTTCTACAGGAGTAAGACCTACTTCCTTTAAAATATTAGTGATGACCTTATCTTCTTCTTCTCTATTTGTACAGATTTTATGAATTGCCAAAACCATTCTAATTGTTTCAGAAACTGAACGCCTTGGATTAATCGAACCAAAAGGATCCTGAAAAATCATCTGCATTTCTCTTCGCCGCTTTCTAAGCTCAGGAGCTGTTAAGGTAGTAAGATCATCACCATGATGAAGAATCTTACCGCCAGTAGGTTTTATTAATTGTAGAATACTTCGACTCATCGTAGACTTTCCACAGCCAGACTCACCTACAAAACCAAGAATCTCACCCTTGTTTATATCAAAACTAATATCATCAACGGCCTTAAGGACCTGCCCTTTTTTAAGCGGAAAATACTTTTTCAGGTTGCGGACTTTTAGAACCAATTCATTACTCGCACTCATCAAACGCCTCCTTTTGAATTTCCTGAATAAAGATGACAACGAAGCCTATGTCCATCAACCACGACACTTTCAGGAACCTGCTTAAAACAAATATCCTTTGCCTTTTGACATCTATCAGCGAACATACATCCATCAGGAGGTGTTAATAATTTAGGAGGAGCACCCGGAATACTTTTCAGAGTTTTCTTTTCACCTCTTATTCTTGGATAAGATTCAATCAAAGCGCTGCTGTAAGGGTGTTTGGAGTTCTTGTAAAGAGAAACAACATCCGCTTCTTCTGCAATATAACCACCATACATAACAGCAACTCTATCACTCATTTCAGCAATAACAGATAAGTCATGCGAAATAAGAAGAGCTGTTAATCCCATTTTAGCCCTGAGTTCAGCTAATAAATTAATAAGCTGACGCTGAACAATAACATCAAGTCCGGTAATAGGCTCATCAAGAATCATTAAATCAGGTTCAGCAATAGCCGCAAGAGCTATCATAACACGCTGTCTCATTCCACCGCTAAACTCAAATGGATAACTTTTCTTTCTTTTGGGACTAATCCCTACCATTTCAAGCTGATAATCAATGCGCTCTTCTATTAGTTTGTTATTCTTTTCACCATGTTCTCGAAGAACTTCTCCTATCTGATCACCAACTCTTAAAACAGGATTTAAGGCATTCTGAGCTTCCTGGCGAACAATAGATATTGACGCGCCTCTAAGTTTTCTCATCTGCTCATCATTATAATTTCTAATGTCTTCACCTTTAAAAATTACAGAACCACCTGTAATCCTGCCTGGAGGGCTAACAAAACCTAAAAGAGACATAGCTGTAGTTGTTTTTCCACAGCCAGATTCTCCAATCAAGCCCAGAGTCTCTCCTTTGTTTATTGAGAAATTTACATGGTTGACAGCACGGGCTGTTCCTTTTTTTGTTTCATAATCGACACAGAGGTCTTTAACTTCCAATATTGCCATATATTCTAATACCCCATTGTCTCTTTGTATCCCGGAGTCAATATATCTGATATTGAAGTTCCAAGAAATGAAAAGCTTATTATAAGCGCTACAATACAAATAACCGGAGGAAAGACCCACCAGGGACTTCTTGACATTGCTCCTGATTCAAAACAAAAATGAAGCATTGTTCCCCAGCTAATCTTCGTTGGATCTCCCAAACCTAAAAAGCTTAAAACTGATTCAGAGTATATGGTTTCTGTAACCATTAAAACAGCCTGAGCAAACATTACAGGAATTACATTTGGTAAAATCTCTTTTGTCATCATTGTCGCGTCTCCAGCGCCCAAACATCTAGCGGCTTCAACAAAAGCACTTTCTTTTAATGACAAAACCTGAGAACGTACCAGTCTGGCTGTCGACGGCCAACTTACAATACTTATTACTATAACAATATTCCATATACTTGCGCCCATAACAGCAGCAAGAACTATCATAAGAGGTAGATGAGGAAGCATCATAAAGAAATCTACAATTCTCATTAGAATTTCATCTACTTTACCACCCTTAAAACCAGCTACAATACCGACAAATGTTCCGCTTATAACTGTAATAAATGCTGTTACAAATCCTATTGTAAGAGAAACTCTACTTCCATAAATTACCTGACTCCAAATATCACGGGCTAAATCATCTGTACCAAGCCATGATATTTTATCAGGAGATTGTAGAATTCTGGAAACATCACCAGAGGCATCAGGAGCAACAGTTCTTAGTAATGGAGCAAAAAGTGCAATAAAAATAAAAAAACAAAAAATTATAAAACCCCATTTTCCCATTCTATGAGAAAAGAACATCGCAAAAAAATCTTTAATTTTGGTTAATTTGTATGAATCACGCATCAGCAGCTTTACCCCCAATCTTTACTCGTGGATCAACCTTTCCATAAATAATATCAACCACGAAATTTAAAACTATTACAGCAACAGAAAAAACCAAAAAGCATCCTTGAAGGAGAGGATAATCTCTTTTCATTACAGCATCATAGAAAAGTCGACCAAGTCCAGGCCATGAAAAAACTGTTTCAGCTTCTATAATACCGCCAGTCATGAAAGCTATATTTACACCTGTTATTGTAATAAGTGGTAAGAAAGCATTTCTTAAAGCATGCCTTGTTAAAATCTTTTTTTCACGTACACCTTTAGAACGGGCGGTCATAATATATGGCTGGCTGAGAACTTCTTTCATTGAAGAACGTGTAATAATTATATATTGACCTATATACCACAAAACAATGGAAAAAGCTGGTAATACCATGTGATGAGCGACATCCATAGCCTTTCTAAAGCCATGATAGCCTGATGCCGGTGTCTCTATCCCTCCTAAAGGGAAAATGGCTAGATGATAAGCAAAAGCAAGCATAAGAAGTATTCCAAATGCAAAGCTAGGAACAGAGTATAGCGTCATTGATATACTCATTATTGCAGAGTCTGTCTTGCTGCCACCTTTCCAAC
The DNA here is from genome assembly GCA_028527945.1 of Spirochaetaceae bacterium. Taxonomy (GTDB): domain Bacteria; phylum Spirochaetota; class Spirochaetia; order UBA9216; family UBA9216; genus Thalassospirochaeta. The sequence goes on along the minus strand of JAQQAK010000342.1, from coordinate 3,659 downwards.
CTGCAATGGCACCTAACAGGGTTCCAAGTATAACCGCTATAATCAGCGAAGTACCAATTAAAAGAAGAGTTCTTGGAATTCTCTCAGCAATAACCTCTTCAACAGGTTTTTTCTGCCAGAAAGATATACCTAAATCTCCCTTACAGAGGTTTTTCATGTAACTAAAATACTGTCCAACCATTGGTTTATCCAGACCGTATTCAACTCTCATTTTTTCAATAGTCTCTATTGAAATTCGTGGATCCCGGAACATCATCCTTACAGGATCTCCTGGAGCCAATCTAAAAATTGCAAAATTCACAAATGTTATTGCGAATAATGTCAACAATGATGCAATAAGTTTCTTAACAATGTAATTTATTCCCAATTATTGACACCTCTCATATTTGTTATGTACGGAAGTTCCCCTCCATCGTCTCTCCTCGACCACATTATAGTAGCAATTTATATGCCAAGTTTTTATTGTCTCGTTATACAAGATATTATCTAAAATTATTGTTATTCTCTTCACAAAAAGATACATTTTTGTAGTTTTACTTTATTTCTTCCTACTTTTATGTAGTTTTATTACTATTTTACCAACAAAAAAGTAGCTTTTTTATATATTTTTTCATTATTCTCTATAATAAGAGCTTATTAGATTCTGTCATTGCTCTAATATCGATCTGACAATAACATGAATTTCAAAACTGACAAATGATAAGAATCAACACTCCATAGCAGAGTATATAGGCATCCTGGTTCTGTAAAAGAATTGATTTACATAAATAGAAGAAAACTAATTTTTTGTGAGAGGTATCACCATATCCCGGCAAATAATTTGTAAAAGAGAAATGAAAGTTATTCCTGGTAAAAAAAGATATTATCTTTTCTTACCAGGAATATGATTGGTTGTTCAATTTTTTTTAGAAACAGTTTTTAATCCAGATCCTATTATGCTTTTCATACATAATGGATAAGACACTTCTCTCACAGTTAATTTTTGTAGAACACTAAGCTCTATCTGCTAATATTTTTTCTATAGCGATCATCTGCTGCTGGCTAAGAGGTCCTTTTTCAATTGCGCGGCAATGCTCTAAGGCCTGTTTTGTATTCCTGAATCCAGGAATCGGTACATGGTTTGGAGAACGGGCAATGAGCCAGCCTAAAGCACCTTCAACAAGACTGCGACCGTCAGAACAAATGATTTCTCTTACAACAGCAAGCTTGGCTGTCATTTCTTTATCAGCTCTGCCATTTTTAAAGTAAGAACACCACTCATAGCTTTGTGAACGTACATCCCATGACGCAAAACCAGCATCTTTTCCTTCTTCACACTTTCCTGAAAGCAGCCCCATTCCAAGTGGGCTACGGCAAAGCCCCATTAAACCACTTTTCTTTGTTGCTTCTATTATTTCAGGATTATTACGTAGCAAATTACATTCATACTGCATTGATACAGCGCCACTATAAGAAAATAAAGCTTCTGGAGCAGAAGGGACATCACTACTCCATCCAAAAGAACGTATTTTTCCATCTGTAATTAGTTCTTCACATGTTCCAAAAACTTCAGGTACTTTTTCTTCAGGTATAAAACCTACATGAAGTTGATAAATATCAATATAATCAGTTTTTAGCCTTTTTAATGAGGCATCTACCGCTCTTTTAATGTATTCAGGAGAGTAAATCTCTCCTATTAAAGTCCTGGTTGATTCATTAAAACCATAGCCAAACTTTGTAGCAATTACAGCCTTATTCCTACGTCCTTCAAGAGCTTCTCCAAGAATCTTCTCACTATGTCCAGTTCCATAAACATCAGAAGTATCAAAAAAGTTTATTCCATTGTCTATAGCAGACCTTATAGCTTTAACAGATTCGTTATCGTCAACCTCTCCGTAACCATCTGGTGTATCTCCGATATAAAAAAGACCTCCAATTGGCCAGCAACCAAGTCCTATTTCACTAATATTGATGTCAGTATTTCCAAGTTCTCTCATATTTCCTCCGTATTGATTTCTAATTGTTGGTAAACTATAATCTTTGTATTGGACTTTTCTAAGTGCCAATATTTACGTTTTATACAGGACCAATATGCTTTTTGAATTTAACAGAAACAGTTCAAAATCACTTCATACACAGATCTGTATCCAGATTCGCCAGGCAGTCTTATCAGGTAATCTAAAAGGTGGGGATAAACTTCCACCAACCCGGCAGATGAAAGATGAATATGGAGTATCAAGAAATGTCTGGAGTGAAGCGTATGAACAACTTGTAGCAGAAGGTTTTCTTGAAGCAAAGCAGGGCTGTGGAACATTTGTAACAAAAAACCTTCAACCCATTCCTTTTTATAACAATAAAAACAAACCTATAGCCGATAAAACAATTTCACAAAAATGGAAAGCAGATTTTTCAGTTGGAACACCAAATCCTCTTGATTTTCCGCTGACAAAATGGGCAAGCGCTCTAAAAAAAAGTGTTTAAACCTATACTTCTGAAGAGATGGGATATAGACCGCTTGGCGGATTGTCATCGTTAAAGAAAGCAATAGCCAGCTGGCTTTCATTCGAAAAAGGCGTAATGGTTGATGAAAAACAAATATTTATCTGCTCTGGCTCATATCAGGCTCTTATGTTAGCGCTAAAAACACTGGAAATTCATAGAAAAAATCTTACGCCCAGACTCATAATAGAAAACCCGTCTTATACTCCTATTGCTGAAGGAGCTTTTGAGTGCGGTTTTCAAATAATACCAGCAGAAACAGATAATACTGGTATTAATCCTGCGAGCATTGAAAAGATAGATAATATTACAGCTGTCTGTGTAACCCCATCACACCTATTTCCCCGAGGAGAGGTTTATCCAATAAAAAGACGGCTCAAACTCTGCCACATGACCAAGGAAAAAGATTTTTACATAATTGAGAATGATTTTGAAGGAAACTTTAAACTTAGAGGAGCACCTGTTCCTCCACTACTTTCTCTTGATACTGATAGGGTTTTTTATACTGGAACTTTTAGCCAGCTTCTATATCCTGGTATTCGAACAGGTTTCCTTGTAGTGCCAAAATCATTGTTAAAAGAAGCCAACTGTGCTATCAGCATTACAGGTTATGATGTTCCCGTCTCAGTTCAGAAAGCTCTTTCGTTATTAATAACAGACGGGACACTATCCCGTCATAGGCTCAAAATGCGACATAAATACCAGAAGCGTCAGGCTCTTTTTATCGCAGAGCTTAAAAAAACATTCGGTTCAGAAATTCATTTTTATGGTAAAGACACAGGACTTTATATTTTATGTGAATTTGATGGCATAGAATTTAACAATAAAACAGTAGATCTCATACTTAAAGATGGTATAAAGGCTGATTATGAGTTTCGTTATTACTGGCCTCATAACAGCAGAGAACAAGCTCCAGGACTTCTTCTGGGATATGGACAAATAGACGAAAACAATTTAAATCAAGAAATAAAACTTTTAAAACAATCTTTAGATAAAATTAAAAACAGAACCTTTTAGAGTTGATTTTTTAAATCAACAATTCCGGAGCAGAGCTCCGAAGTATGGTTGGTTCTGCAAGGAATTGGTTTAGACGGTCAGGTTTCATACCCAACACAAAAATACTCTTTCCAAATAGAAGATTCCGCAGTAGAACTGCGGGGTATTAAACCTTCCCGGCGAAT
>JAQQAK010000341.1 GCA_028527945.1 Spirochaetaceae bacterium | reverse complement strand
ATAAATGATTTTAAATCAGCGCTTGGTAAAATATCAGATTTTTCAGATGATGCTGTAATCAGCCTTTCAATAAGAAATGAAGTGTCCAGTCATAGTTGTCCAGCAAAGCTTGCAGAAATGGTTTTGGCTCATGAAAGTTTTAAACTTCTTATTGAAACATCCGGTATAGGATGGAGAAAAGATGAAGTTGAAAAAATACTTGCGATGGACTCTTCGCGAATTACCTGGATAATAGATCTTGATGCTCTTGATAAAAATCTATACAAAAGTCTGAGAGGCGAAGGATATGAAGAAGCTTATAAATTTGCGTCTGAAATGGTTTCAAAATCCTTGAATAATGTTTGGGTTCAGGCCGTAAGAATGAATGAAAATGAAGAAGATAATGAGCATTTTTATAAATATTGGAAAGAGCATACTAAAAATGTTATTATACAAAAATATGATTGGTGCTGTGGAAAGCTTGAACAACGGAAAGTTACAGATTTATCACCTGTAAAACGACTTCCATGCTGGCATATAAAAAGGGAGATGGCTATTCTATCTGATGGCCGGGTTCCTCTCTGTCGTGATGATTTAGAGGGCGAGTATATTCTTGGTAATTTTTTTAAGGATTATATCTCTGCTATCTGGGAGAACGGAATGAAATATTACAGGCAGCACCTTGACGAGGAGTATCCCGGTTTATGCCGGAATTGTGATGAATACTATACCTACAACTACTGATAAGGTAGATTATACTGTTGTAGGGGGGCGAAAGGAGCCTTCATTAAGGAAAAATCCTCCCCTCATGTCCATCGTTCTTTTAAACAGAGCCGGACGGGTTTTTAAGGTTGAAACTCTTAATATTCTTGGAAAGCTTAATGTACACGAGATAATCTCTATTGAAGGCGGTGGCCCAGGCTATGATGTCGAAGCTCTTTCAATGAGGTTTCCTGATGTCAAGTTTATAAAAATCCATAATAAAATAACTGAGGGCGGTAAAATTAATATTGGAATGGCAGAGGCTGAATCCAGATTTGTTTTCGTTATTTATGATGATATGACAATCTCAGCTGGTGGTTTTTCAGAAAAATTGCTTGAACAGATCGTTTCCGGCAGCAGTCTTTGCAGTGTCCCCCTTATAAATTCCAGAAAGCAGACTGTTGTCCCTACTATAATGAGTCCTGCTTTTATGAAAAACTCGCTTAAAATTGTAAAATTGCCTCCTACACATGATTCTATGGAAAGTTTGTTTCCTTTCGATTTTTGCGGTATTTACGATAAAGACCTTTTTGTTAAACTTGGAGGTTTTGATGAAAGAATTACAACCAAGTGGTGGCAGAAAATGGATTTTGGCTTTAGAGCTCATATGTGGGGAGAGCATATTCAATGTAGAAATTTGCTAAGAGTTAAATATTTGGATGATATTCCTGAAGAATCAATAACCCCTGATGAAAGCTACCGTTTTTTCTTTCTAAAAAACCTTATGGTCAGATTTGAAGGTGATCAGGGATGTCTTCCGCGAGGGAGGTTTTCTTCCTACTATTTTAAAAGTGGTGAAGGTTTTTTTCAGGCCCGGAAGGAATTTCTTGAAGCTAAAGCGTGGATAGAAGAACATAAATACAGATTTAGGATGGATGCCAGAAGCATCACAGAGATTTGGGAGGCTCCTTGACAATGGGGAAATCTGGTGTTTTTCTTCAAGCCAGAATAGGCTCAACAAGGCTTCCGGGGAAAGCTCTTTTTAAACTTTGTGATCATACTATTGTGTCTCACGCGATGAATGCCTTAAAAATGGTTGAGGCTGATTATTATGTACTTTTAACAGATGAGGAAAGTTTTAATTCTTTATCAACTGAGGCTGAAAAATGTGGTTTTTTGATTTTTAAAGGCTCAGCAGATGATGTCCTTGACAGATTCATTTCAGCAGCTAAATATTTTGATGTATCGACCATTATCAGGGCAACTGGTGACAATCCCCTTGTTGACAGTACTGCTGCAAACCTCATTATGGCTTCTCATTTTGAAAAAAACGCGGATTATAGTGGTTTTGATGATATGCCTCTCGGCACTGGTGTTGAAATATTAAAAACAGAATCTATTTTGAGGGCTGCCAAGGAGTCGAGTGAACCATATGATCATGAGCATGTCAGTCCTTATCTTTATAAAAATCCTGATAAGTTTTTAATAAACAGAATTAAAGCTCCGGATGAATTCTGTCTTTCAGGAAGTACTGTTACAATCGATACTGAAAGTGATTTTAATTACATTAAACAGCTTTATGAAGATCTTTACAAAGGGAAGTCTCTATCAATTAAAGATATTATTCCCTGGTTGAAAAATCATCCATACGGAAAATAATTTTGAATAGCGATAAACGTATTTTAATAATTCCTTCTATAAAGAGGGGTAACGGATCAGGACATCTTAGGCGTTCTATAAAACTTGCTTCTGAATTGTCTTTAAAAGGAAGTGAGGCCGCAGTTTTTATCCCGCTTATGACTAATCAAAATGAAAGTTTTTACTCAAGATCTGATATTGATAAATTGCTTAACTCGGATCTTTCTGGAACGAAGTTTTTAACTGAAGT
>JAQQAK010000340.1 GCA_028527945.1 Spirochaetaceae bacterium | reverse complement strand
TGTTTGTTCTGGCTTGTGGTGAATTAAAAGAGCCTTGTTTACGATCTGAATCAAACATTTTAAGTCTAAACATCAACCTTAGAATATTTTCAACTTTTTCATTAAGATCTGATTCTGGAAGATTGCCTTTTTTTATTTCATCAAGATAATTATCTGCAAGAAAATGTTCGTTAAAATTAGCATGGACATGCATTTCTATATCAAGCCCAGAAGATGCAGCTTTTTCTGTATTGTGGACAGCTCCCCAGTCAGATATAACAACTCCATCGAATCCCCATTTTTCTCTAAGAATCTTTTTTAATAGTTCTGGATTTTCAGAGCAAAACTCATCTCTAAAGCGATTATAAGCAGACATTATAGTTAGCGTTTTTCCTTTCTTTACAGCGGCTTCAAAACCAGGTAAATATATTTCCTGAAAAGCTTGCTCTGGCATATCAACAGAAATACTTAATCTATTATGCTCATGATTATTGGCTGCAAAATGTTTTAAACAGGCTGCAACATCATTCTCTTGAATTCCTTCTATTAATGGAACAACGAGTTTTGATATTAAAAATGGATCTTCGCTCATATATTCAAAACTACGACCGCCAAGAGGGGAACGTATTATATTTATACCTGGAGCAAGTATCACATCTTTTCCTCGGCCACGTGCTTCCATTCCAAGAGTTTTTCCTAGTTTATAAGCAGCTTCTTCAGACCAGCTTGCAGCTACTGCGAGATTTGAAGGAAGATAAGATACAAAATCATTTGAAAATGTTAACGGTTCCCAGCTGTCAGAAGGATATTCCTGTCTAACGCCCATAGGTCCGTCAGACATCTTTAAGGCAGGAATCTCAAGGCGTTCAACAGGAGCTGTCTGGAAGATAGTGCATCCATGAACCATTGAAATTTTTTCTTCAAGTGTCAGTTCATTTAATAGTTGCTGAATTTTTTCATTTTGTTGCATATAAATATTCTCCGTGAAGGTATTATGAATGCATATTGTTATGTTTTCAAGTAAAGTTTTTAGTCTTCAAAATTGTTTACTTTATATTCTTTTGTATTGTTCAGGTAGAATGAAATAATCCTTCCATTGACTTTTTTGGATATCGCAGGTATATTTACAATCCAATTGTATTTTGCTTAATTTTGATAAAAATACATATTTGTATTTTCTATAGGAGAATGATATGTCAAAGGCACATAGAGGTTTTGGTGTTCGTGAACTGCTTAACAACGGTAGAGGAACTTGTCCTGTTTGTGGAAGAACTAATATAAAAGTTCTTTACGAATATGAAAAAGACGAGAAGAAATTCAATATTTGTAAGCAGTGTAAGGTTGCTATTGCAAGAGGCAAAAAGTCTGAAGCAGTTGCTGCTCTCTAATAATTAAATATTAGAAATAGCACTTTAAGAACCCGGTTTTTAAACCGGGTTATTTTTTTGCAGTAATTCTTCTATTGTCGTGCCTTTTACTGATTTAAGTCCTTCCTTATTAAACGCTTCAATTTGAAAAAAAGCAGTTGCACTATCAGCGCATTGTGTATCATATTTTCCAATAATTGCATTAAGAACATTTTCAGTCTTTATTCTATTTAAACTTGTCGCAGGTACCCAAGATTGCCCATCTTCGCCAGTTTTTATAACGAAGTTGTTATTAGCAAAGAAATCCAGGACATTATTAATATCTGCTACAGAGGTAGAAAAAATACTTGATAAATATTCACTGGTAGGGGGAGTTTCACCTGAATTAAATGCTTCTGCTACTTTTATAAAAACTGAGAAACTGAAAGCGAACTTTTCACCGGGAAGCATATTATAGTAGGTATTGCTGTGCCATGCCTTATTTTTATGCTGCAAAACCCAAGCAATCTCCATTGTTACAATTATTATAATCCAGATGATATATACCCAGAATAGAAAAATAGGAATAATTGCGATAGTACCATAAATAACAGACATCCTTATGAAAGATGAAGACACATTAAAAAAAGTATATTTTAATAGTTCCCAGAATATAGCTCCAATAGCAGATACAGCAAAAAGATACTTTAATTTTATTTTACCTGAGGGTACAAGTCCTATGAGAAGCATTATGACAAAGAAGTCAAATATAAATGGGGCAAATTTTTGTAAAAGAAATTTTAAAAACGGAATATCGTCTAAAATAAATAAACTTAAACGTGATGACATTGTAGTACTTGCTGCAAGTAAAATTGTTCCAAAAATTATTACAGCTGCATATGTTGTAAATTTATTTATAAAATTATTTTTAGATACGCTGCCCCATACTGCGTTTAAATTTATTGTAATAGTATTTAGGAGCATAATACTTGTTATAGAGAAAAATATTAATCCAACAACACCAAGTGTTGTTGAGTTTTCTAAAAACTGATTAATAATTTCTAATGCATCATTTTGTCTTGTCGGAATTAGTAATTTTACTATGAAATCTATAATCTGTGTTTCAAGAGTATCAAAAGCTCCAAATGCGTTTAAAAGCGAAATAATAAGTGCAACAAAAGGAATTGCTGCCAAAAGGGTATTAAACGCAAGGCTCCCGGCTCTGGCCATTCCCGCGTCTTCCATAAATTTTGTATACACTTTATAAATAAACTGAAAAGCTCTTATTAAATAGGAGTTAAATTTATTATGCTGTTTAGGTTCAAGATCAATAATTCTCTTCATGTTTTTATATCGGTGAAATAAGTTAAAAGCTGTATTGTTGCCTGATAATATAGTTTCTTATATAGATAGGAATTATAAAAATTGCTCTAATTGAAATTTGTGCTGTAATAAGTTAAGATTATCAACATGTTAGAAAAAGATCTTCCGGAGTTATCCGGCTCGGTTATATATTTTGTTGGGGTAAAAGGCACAGGAATGGCCGCTCTTGCGGAGCTTTTCAGAACAAGGGGGGCTATTGTTACAGGTTCTGATGTTCCTGATAAATTTTACACTGACGTTATACTAGCGGAACTTGGTGTTCCTGTTTATGAATGTTTTGATGAAAATAATATCCCTGAAGCAACGAAATTATTGATTTATTCGGCTGCTTACAATCCAGACTCTCATCCTGAAATAGTAAAAGCTAAAGAAATGGGAATACCTATATTTTCATATGCTGAGGCTTTGGGTTTTTTTTCAAGGCAGATGCCGGCAGCAGGAATTTGTGGTGTTCATGGAAAAACTACGACAACAGCAATTGCCGGAACTATAATGAAAGAATATGGCCTTGCTGGTTCTGTTCTTACCGGTTCCGCGGCTGCTAATTTTGACGGGCATTCTACTCTTGTTAAAGGCGGAAATTTCTTTATTGCAGAGACCTGTGAATATAGAAGAAACTTTCTTAATTTTAGTCCTGACTTTTTGGTTATAACAAGCGTGGAACCTGATCATCTGGATTATTATAAAGATTATAATGACATTCTTAGTGCTTTTGTAGAATATGGCGAGAAGTTATCCGAGAATGGCAGAATAATATATTGCGCGGATGATGAAGGCGCTGTTCAAGCTGCATCTATAATAAAGGAAAAACGAGCAGATATTAAATTAACACCATATGGTTTTAAGGCTGAAGGAGATTATAAAATCCTCTTAGGCAAAAATTCTTCAGGGCAGCAGCAATTTAAAATATCACGTTTTGGAGATTTTAATTTTGTTCTAAAGGTTCCAGGCAGACATAATATTTTAAACAGTACAGCGGCGGCGGCTCTGGTCAGTTTTCTTGCAGAAAAAGAAAACTTTAAAGGTAATGAAGAAGAAATTATAGCTAAGGCTCTATTAGATTTTCGAGGTACCAAAAGGCGCAGTGAAGTGCTTGGAGAGGCCGGTGGAGTTATTTTTATAGATGATTATGGACATCATCCAAAAGCAATAAAAACAACACTCGCGGGTTTAAAAGACTTTTATCCGGACAGGCGTCTTATTGTAGATTTCATGAGTCATACCTATTCAAGAACAGAAGCTTTAATTGATGATTTTGCTGAATCATTTCTTGATGCTGATATGGTAAGTCTTCATAAGATTTATGCTTCAGCTAGAGAAAAATGCGGTAAAATAAGCGGACAAGATCTCTATAATAAAGTCTGTAAGAATCAGGATAACGTTATTTATAATGAAGAAGTTATGGATGTTTATGATAAAATGAGCAGAAAACTCAAACCTGGAGATTTATTTGTAACTATGGGCGCTGGTGATAACTGGAAGCTTGGTTATAAACTTTACGAAAACTTTAGCGAAGACAGGCAGGAATAATTTTAATGAAAAGTATGACAGGTTACGGCTATGCCGAGTACCAGGATGAAAAGATCCATCTTATTTTGGAAGTAAAATCATATAATAATAGATATTTGGATATAATAATAAATCAGCCAGTATTTTTAAATCCTTTAGAAGCTGATATAAGAAAATATATTAACGATAGGGCTGAGCGCGGCCGCATTGAAGTTTATCTTAGAATGAGAGAACTTGAAGAGGATATTGTTTTTCATCTTGATAGAAGTGCCGCAAAAACTTATTCAGATGCTCTGAAAGAGCTTTCACAAATTGCCGGGATAAATGAAAAACTCGAACTTTCTCATCTATTATCTTTTGACGGTATGTTAAAAGCCGAGAAAAAGCGTGATATCGAAGAGTATAAGAAAAAGGTTTTTCCTCTTCTTGAAGAGGCATTTAAGCAATGGGACGATTCAAGAATAAAAGAGGGGCAGGAGACTTACAATGATATAAGCTCAAGTCTTGATGTAATTTATGGGGCTGTTGATCTTTTTGAAGAAAAAGCCTCAGAAATGGAAGAAAATATCAAGACAAACATAAAGACCCGCTTTAATGAGGTTCTTGGAGATGAGGTAGCAGAGCAGCGCATTTTAGCAGAAACCGCTGTTCTTCTTGTTAAATATTCGATAAATGAAGAAATCGTCCGCCTTAAGGGGCATCTTGATTCTTTTAAAACTTCAGCTCTTTCAGGTGACGCAGTTGGAAAAAAATTGGATTTCATTTGTCAGGAGATTAACCGGGAAATAAATACAATTGGTTCAAAATCTGTGATTATAGAAATAAACCAGAAAGTTGTAGATGTTAAAGACAGTCTTGAAAATATTAGAGAACAATTAAGGAATGTTGAATAGTATGAAAGACGGTTTGAAAATTGCAATCTCTGGAAAAAGCGGATGTGGTAATTCTTCTGTAACTTCACTTGTTGCTGAAAAACTTGGATTTGAAATGATAAATTTTACTTTCAGGCAGCTTGCTGAAGAAAAGGGGATGGATTTTAAAGAAATATGTGAAAAATCAATGACAGATTTTTCTTATGATAGAGAACTTGATAAAAGACAGGTTGAAATGGCTTCTGGTGGGAATACAGTTCTTGGAAGCCGTCTGGCAATCTGGATGTTAAAGGATGCTGATCTAAAAGTCTACCTCACAGCTTCTTCTGAAGAACGGGCGTCAAGAATCTTTAAGCGGGAAGGTGGAAGTTTTGATGATATCCTTGCGTTCACTAAGAAGCGAGATAAAAATGATTCAAAAAGATATTCAACAATCTATAATATAGATAATAATGATTATAATTTTGCGGATCTCGTAATTTGTACAGATCGATTAGACCAATTTCAGGTAGCTGATATTATAAAAGCTGCTGCTGAAACCCTGAAATAGGGCTTGTTTGATACGACAATTTTTTGTTATATTAAAGTATTAAATATTACAGTTTTAGCTGTAGTATAATTATGGGAGATATTAATGGGTATTCCACTACCGGAACTTATTGACTTACAGGATGATGTCTACGCTTGCACATGCGCGATAATTAAAAGATCTCAGCAGATAACAGTTGCAGGTGATGAAGACCTTGAAAAGAACAACGGTAAGGTTGTTTCAATTTCTATTGATCAGATTCTAACCAAGAAAGTTGAATACGCAATAGAAGAATAGTGTCTAATGATAATGGGAAAAAATCTGCCGCGCAAAGCGGCGATATCCCTGTTGTTTTAATTTTTGGGCCAACAGCTGTTGGAAAAACAGCTCTCCTTTCGGCTCCTTTTTTTTTAAATACAGAAATAGTAAATGCAGACTCAATGCAAGTTTATCGTGGAATGGATATTGGTACGGCTAAAGCTGATGCTGATTTTCTTAAAAAGGTGACTCATCATCTGATTGATATACGGCTTCCTTCTGAACAGTTTCATGCTGGAGATTTTGTTAAACTAACAGATACATTGTCTTCTGAAATTTATAGGCGAGGTAAACTTCCTGTAATTTGTGGCGGCACAGGTTTTTATTTTAAGAATTTTATATATGGTCTTCCTGAAGCTCCAGAATCAGATGAAAAAATTAGAGAAAGTCTTCAGGCTGAACTACGAGAGCAAGGTTCTTCTGAGTTGTTTTCACGTCTTGGTAAAATTGACCCCGTCACAGCAGAAAGAATAAGCAAAAATGATACATACAGAATTTTACGGGCGCTTGAAGTTTATTACTCTTCTGGAAGGCCTTTGTCTGATTATAAGTTACCTGATACCCCAAGAGCAGGTTATAAGTTTTTATTGATAGGTTTGACAAGGCCGAGAGAAGAGCTCTATTCCAGAATAAACGAGCGTGTCGAATTGATGTTCAAAGAAGGGCTTGAAAATGAAGTTATCAAACTTATTTCTGAAGGGTATAATGAAAATGATCCGGGTATGAAGGGGATAGGTTATCGTGAGTTTTTTAGTAAGGATAAAGAAGATTTATCAAATGAAGCTTTAATGACACTTATCAAGAAAAACTCACGGCATTACGCAAAAAGGCAGATCACATGGTTTCGTCAACTTGATGATATAAACTGGTTTTCTCCTGATGATATTGATGGAATCACAGAATGTGCCAGAACTTTTTCAGAACCATTTTTTGAATGGAACTGAAAAAGCTTAAATATTATCCTTCCATCATTCTTGAAAGTCTTTTTTCATCAAGTATTATAGAAAGATTTTTTTCATGAGTAGGTAATACCAGCCCCTGAGGTCCATCTTTTGCTCTTCTTAAATATTTTACTTGTGTATAGTATAATTCACCACGTCCGGATGATTTGCCCTTACTATAAAAAAGTGCAAGGTTTCCGGCGTCAAGAAGGTTTTCAAGTGGAACACTTTTCCCCTTAATAGTTTTTATAAAAACGTAACCGCCAGGGTAGTCTCTTGTATGAAGCCAAATGTCATTTCCTCGAACATATTTACGAAGGAGAATATCGTTTTCTTTAGAGCTGCGACCCACTAATAATGAAAATGGACCTGAGCGATAATTAAGCCCAGGAGGTTTTTCTTTTATTTCTGTTTTTGTTTGTTTTGGAATTGATGAAATAAAATTTTTCAAAGTTTCGATATTGGTTTCTTCATTATATTTTTCAATATCAGATCTAATGTTTTTAAGTACTAATTTTTGATTTAGAAGATCTTCCTGTACCTTTTCAATTCCTGATTTTGCTTTTCTGTATGAGTTATAATATTTTTCTGCGTTTTTTTCTGGAGAAAGAGTTGGATTTAATTCTATTTTTGTTTCAGCATTGTCAGCATAATAATTATTAACAACAACCCATGTCGCGCCCTTTTTTATTAGGTGAATATTACTCATAATAAGATCACCTGTTTGTTTATAGAGATCGTATTCTTTGTATTTACCTGTTTTTTTTTCAAGATTCTTTAGGGTCGATTCGGCTCGTGTTTCATCAATTTTTAATTTTTTTAAGACTTTGTTTTTTAAAACAGAAAGTTCCTCATTATATTCAACCGAAAAATATAAATCTGCTATTTTTTCGTTAAAGCTACCGCTGCCAGGAAGTTCTCGAATTGTAAAGACTTTATTAGAAGCTCTTTCTTCTGGAAGGCTGAAGGCTCCTCCTGAGACTTCGCCTTTAGCAGGCCTGCGATAAAAAGCATCAAGAATATTATTCTCAGCATCGCAGGCTATAATATTTGCCGCCCCGCTCCATAGACGCACCCATAAAGTCAAAGGCTCTCCTGCTCTGAGCATTTCTATCTTTACAATTCTATTTGAGCCTTCCTGCTTAATGTTTAAAACTTTAGCGCCTTTTACACGGGAACGCATAAATTGTGAAAAACGTTGAAGTTTGATCTCTGTCGACTGAGACGAGCTTGTTGTATGGATTCGTGTTTTACCCGGAGCAAGACATATAAATAAAAATATTCTGCCACCTGGTTTATAAAATTCCAAATACAAACTATGAAAATTGGGTTGTTTAATTTTTTGAAGATGTGCTCCAGTTAAATCTATTTCGCTTAATATCTTATCAATTTCTTTATAGTTTAAAGACATGAAAAGATTCTATACAGACAGCTTGCTCTTTTCAACTGCTGTAATGAAAGTATTTTTATCTGATTCTGAAAAAAATACCAAACTTACTTCTTTGGGAAGAATATTTTTCTTAAGGAAATTTTCTATTGCTTCTACGGCAATTACTGCTGCAATTTTTTTAGGAAAACCATAGATACCGGTTGATATAGCTGGAAACGCAATCGATTTAATGTTTGATTCTGAGGCCAGTATTAAACAATTCTTGTAAGCATTTGCTAATGTTTCTCTTTCATTTTGGGTCCCACTATGCCAGATTGGTCCAACAGTATGAATAACATGATTTGCCTTCATATTACCGGCTGTTGTTAAAACAGCTTTGCCTGGCGGTAAGCCGTCCGGATATCTGTGAGTTCTGATTTCTTTACATTCTGATAATATTTCAGGACCTCCTGCTCTATGAATAGCTCCATCTACACCTCCGCCTCCGTAAAGACTTGAGTTTGCCGCGTTTACTATTGCATCAACAGAAAGGGTTGTTATATCACCAGTTACTATTTTTAATCTTTTTGATAAATAAACATCCACTTTTATACCCTCCGCTAAATATGATATTG
>JAQQAK010000339.1 GCA_028527945.1 Spirochaetaceae bacterium | reverse complement strand
GTAACAACGATGTGAACATTCAGAACTCTTGTGGTGCTGAATGCTCATTAAGATAGAACCTGTATAAAGAAAAGGTGGATTCTTGTCTAATTTTACGTCTATTGGATAAGTTTTAGCCTTTTGCGACAGCTTCGTTATGTGCAGTTTCTGGCGTCATTCTAAAATATCAAAAGGGAGAAGATGTACCTTCTGATTTCAACTATTTATCCTTTATTGCAACAAAAAGATCAATCTCTGGCTTCTTTAGGAGACTCCTTTGATCATGATATTCAAAATCATCTATAGTCCCTGCGTTTATATAACCTGAAGATGGTAACCACTTTCTATAAATATATTGCTTCATGTTTCCGAGGGTATAACCCCAGAGAAAACTTGTTTTTGGTTTGACTACAAAAACAGCATATTTCCCTTCTGGAATTTGAAAAGTATTCAAATCTGGGTGACATTCTTTTGACTCTTCAGAGATAATGTCCCCCATCATATATTTCATTCTTCCTTTGACAGGATCATAATCTTTCGTAACTGCTACAAATTCACGAGGAACTTTTACATTTTCAATAGGATATTCTGATTTAATCTTATTGAATTTTTTCCCAAGTATACCGATATCACGACCTATCGTTCGATCTGTTGTATTCATTTCAAGACCGATAAAAAAGATCGGTTTTTTTATTCTTTTGATTTCTGGTTCTTTGTAATCTATTCTGAATAATGAAAACATGTCTCCCTCCTTTTAATTGAGTTTAAATGAATATATATGACACCTATATGTCAGGTATTTAAAATTTTCTGATATTTCTTCTGCAATTTTACATCCTTTTCATCTTCAATTAGATCATTGATAATGGAAATTGGACAAGAATCAGTATCTTTCTGGTGGATTGAAAAAAGAGAAGAAATTATATCCTGTCGAATCAAATTATAATGTTCTTCAAAAAGGCATTCATAAAATTTTTCCAAAAGTACCTCAATGATTTTTTTCTGAAGATTGTCTTTTTCTATCGCGATTTTCCAAATATTTTGTATTGTTTGCCTGCGAGTAATAAATTTCTCATCCTTTAGTAACTGGAGAAGGTCTGGTAATACAATCTTAAGATGATTCTCATTATCACTTTTTGATAGATTACATAAAAGCATCATTCCAATTGATCTCTGATAAGAATTATCTGATTTCAATCTATTTTTAAGATCATCAAAAACTTCATCAAACCAATCAACTTTTTTTTCTGTTATATCCAATAATCCATTCAGGGCATTAAGTCGGATTTTATTGTCTTTTCGTTTTGTTTCGTTAAAAAGTTTTTCTATCATTGCTTCCATGTATTCCTCCAAAGATTCCGAGCCATGGATGGCGAGTTATTGTAAAAGATTCAAGCCAGAAATTGCACATAACGGCCGAGGTTACACGAAGTTGCCGACGGGAGCTTGCGACCAAAGGCAATTTGGGCGAAGGAGCTTGCTCCGAAGCCGTGTAACCGTTGTTATATGCCGTTTCTGGTTTGGCGGCTAAAAAGCTAATCTGCAAATACATGGACGTATTTGCACCTTTTATCCAATCCTTACTACATTTTACCCGTTCTTTTCTTTATTTCATAGAACTATTTTTTTCGTGGTTTTTTAGAAAATTATGGTAAATCACAACCTTGTGCATTTAACGACCAAATCAGTTGCGAAACCGGCCGAGGCTTCGAGGCTTGGCGTGTTTTTTGAGTGCAGGTGGCGGCGAATGATCGCCGACGCCGGAACGTCTCCGCAAAAAACATGCCAAAGGTTTTGACAACTGCATTTGCTTTGTTAAATGCCAAGTCCCAATAAATAGAATTTGGATAATATAGCTAAAATCCAAGTTAAACTATTTTATAGTTTTAAAATATTTATCCTTTTTTTCCATTTTATCTCTATGAAAGGAAGAAAAATTTTACGATATCCATAAATTTCTATATAACTATTTTTTAATAAAATATCTTCAACTTCTATAGTGGGATTAATTTCAGCCATTTTTTCAGATATCAATTCATTTTCTTCAAAAACAACTTTATAAACAATTCCATCTGAAATACATAAAACGTAATTACTATAATAATTATAATAATTTACCGATTTGAATTCCAATTCATCTAAGACTTCCTCATCTTTATAGATTAAAAATATATTTAAATCATGATTTGCATGAGTATAAACAACTGAAATGAAGTTTTTGTCAAAAATATACATATAAACATTGGGAATATAGGATAAATCATTAAAAGCTGAAAAAAAGTTTAGACTTTTCAGCTCTTTGTTATAATTATTATATGAAAATAGATCATATCCATGTTTACATCTTTTTCCATTTTGCTTCTTACATAATCCAGCAAAATATAATTTACCATCAATAGAAAATAATCCAGAAATATAACCTTCTTCAAAAACTGTGATTTTATCATAATGATTTATATTTAACGGTATAAAACAGAGCATAACAGCACGAGAATCACTTCCAATAATAAATTGTCTATTATAATCATCATAAATTATTAAGTCTTTTTGTGTAAAAAAAGGAATTGTTATTTCATCTAAAATTTTATAATTTTCCTCTGAAAAAATAATAATTTTCGTTTGCTGTCCTGTTTCTTCAGTATAATTTGTTGTGTAAAATAAATAAATTTTTCCATTTATTACAAAAATTCTTTTGCCCATACCTGAATTACGATACAAAAGTTTGTCATTAATATTAGCTTTAAAATATGTAGGATAGGGCCTATCATCATACATATGTTTAATCGTACTAATTACACCTCTAAAAATAATTCTTTTACAATCATATTTATTACTTACTTTATAAATATTATTATTTACTTCTGTAACATCTTCATAAAAAGAATATAAGATAAATGAGCGAGAGAATACTATTAACACTATTGTAAAAATGAATATTATTACTAAAATTTTCTTTTTATTTTTCATCATAGTTTTAACTCAAAATTTTACAGCCCGCCATGGACGGCGGGTTCTTCCTTAAACAATCTCGCCAAATAAAGAAATTGCATATAACGTTTAGCGAATATGAAAAGTTGCACGCCCGGCGAAGCCGGTTGGCATATGTTTTTGTTGTCCTGCTTGAATATTCTACCACAAGCAAAAACTATGACAAAGTGCAATTTGGGTGGAGCGAAGCGGAACTTCATATTCGCTGTTGAACCTGTCGCATTATATCACATTTTTTTACAAGCGCAGAATCCTGTGATAAAATTTTATCAGGAGGACTGTTATGCCAAGATTTAAGAACTCCAATAAAAAACAAGGCAGATTTATTCCTGTCATACTATCC
>JAQQAK010000338.1 GCA_028527945.1 Spirochaetaceae bacterium | reverse complement strand
TATGGCTGAAATAACAATAGATTTTAGTAATTCCCATTATATGGTTTTACTTTTTCAAGTGATTTAGTGAATTGTACAAGCATTCCTTCTCTAAGACCGCCATTTATTTTTTTTCTTATACCTGGAAATTTTGTGAGCAATACCATAAATGAACTCATAAAACGCATCATTCTTTTTTTGTGTGGAAAATCATAAAGACCATTTTTCTTATAATATTTATGATCTTCCTGAAAAACAAATTTTAAATGACTAAAGATATCATCCCTGAATACTTTATGCCCGGCTTCTCCAAGAAATCCTTTTGGCTGAATATAATTATTTTCTGCTCTGTTAATCATCTTTTCCGGAAGACTAAAAATAGCCTTTGTTATTTTTTCACTATCTTCAATGTCATCACTAATAAAGGCTGTTAGACTTCCTCCATTTGTTTCTGTATATCCTCGCAGAGTTGTTTTAAGGTTATCGCATTGTGCAAATGGGCCGCTAATCAAAAAAGTAATTTGCTTACCTGTCAGGGTAGGGATGTGGGTTCTGTTAAAACTTCGATCAAGAAAGCGTTGCCACAAAAAGCTGAGATATCTGTCATGAATTTGTCCGGCAAAAACGATTATGTCGGCAGATAAAACCTTATTGCGGTGTATATCTATAAATTGATCCTTACCTGTGTAGGCGCAAATGTTATCGAATCCGCAGCGCATACATCCTGTACATGGACCATATTTGAAAGAGCGAAGATCCACTATTTCTGTATAAGCGCCTGATTGTTTAAAGGCTTTTTCTGCTGTTTTTGCCATTTTACGGATATTACTGTCTTCAGTTTCAAGATCTCCTACAATGCAGACTTTTGTTTCTGTTTCAGTTTTTATAACTTCCATGCTTTTAGTTTCAGGTTCGTAGTTGAAGTTTGAATATTTTATTGGGGCAAAGTATTTGGTGTAAGCTGCTTTGTTGTTTACTGCGGCTATCCATTCTAAAAAGGCATGATCAAGATTTTTTCTGAAAGTTTTATTTCCAAGATCATTCATACTGGCCGTAATACTGTCAATAAAGTTCATTTCAAGATCGTCGCAGATTCCGTGAATATAATCTAAGGCCGTGCTGTCAAAAAAATGAATTGATGTACTTAGTATTGCTGTATATTTACCTGAAAAATAGTTTTCAAGATTTCTTTCAAAAATCAGTTCTATAAAACGTTTATATTGTGAGCAGACCGTTAAAAAATATAGCGGGTAAGCCCATATAACAAGGTCTGATTCAGCTACCTGATTAAGATCTTTTATAAGAGCGTCTTCATTCTTTTCATATTTACTAAATTTTTGAGCAACTGAGATAAAATTGAAGCTGTGCTCTGGAAAACGTTTTTCAAGGTACTTCAGATATTGCATTGTTACGCTTGTCATTCCTTTTGGTGAACCGTTTAAAATAGTAATTTTTAATCCGTGCATTTATGATAACTCCTCATAATGTTTTCAATTTCTTCGTAAGATTTTGTGATGGTTGAGACAATTAGAATAGCGCCCATTCGTTTTAGAAGCGCTCTTGCCTGTTCTTCTGTCATTTCTGAATTATCAAGATAGGCTCTGGTAGCAAGACCATGAGTGTAAATTAACATATCTCTGAAAAGATCTAATAAGATTTTATTATCCATTTCTTTCAGAGCATTATCTGTTTTCATTTTTTCCAATATAGGTTTAAAAAATGGATCTTCTGCGGAAAAGCTCCATTCCCATTTATTTTTTGTAAACAGCGCGTTGAATAATTGAGGTTCTGTTTTCGAAAAAAGAAAATACCCCATACCTATTGCCAAAAACTTTTCATGCTCATCATTTTCTTCATGTTCAAGTATCTTTTTCTGGGCATAAGTTTTTATTTTTATAATAAGTTCTTTTTCAAGTTCTGTAACAGAGTCAAATGAGCTGTAAATTGGTTGAGTTGAGCATCCTATTTTTGAAGCAATATTGCGAACAGAAACTTTCTCAAGACCCTCTGCTCGTGCTATTTCTAAAGCAGTTTCAAGAATTATTTCTTTATTGTATTTTTCTTTTGGTGGCATTATTTTACCTCTATTTCAAGTTTTGTAATATTTTTATTAACAATAAAAGAAATATCTTTGAATTTGGGCCATCCTTTAGCTTTTCCGTCTTTCCAGCTCATTCCCCAAGGTTCTGATGGTCCGCCAATTCCTCCATTTAGCTTTTTGTTTCCATCTTGGTCGATAAAACATCTTATTCCATATGTTCCAGGAGAGACATTTTCAAAGCAAAAGTCATATTCATTTTTTGCTGGATTGTCCATTTTTATAACTATTTCCTGTTGAGAAGCGAGTTGAGTTTTGAAGATCTCTTCAGTAACAAGCATGATATAAATAGCCTCACCTGATAAATTTTCAGATTTTATTGTCCCCGTAATAGAAAACATATTATTGGGCATGCTATCAGACTGTTCTTGTCCGCTTATAAGAAATAGAGGGATTGTAATTAGTAGAATTAGAATTAATTGTCTTTTGTGTTTCATAACACATGTAATATAACAAGTGTTATATTAAAAGGCAATGTTTTTTTAAATTTGTTAAATCTTTCCTAAAGCAATTCAGTTAATTGACATTAACTGAAAACACTATTATATTTAGTTGATCCTAATATAGTAAGTAGAAGGTATAGTTATGAGACATCATTGGCGAGGAAGAAGTGAGAGACATTCAGAGCATTGCCAAGGTAATGAATGTTGTGAATTAGAAAAATGCCCGGTTACTGCAGCAGATTTGAGAGCTGGTCAGAAAGCGTGTATAGCACATCTTGGGCGAGGTCGAAGTTTCAGAGCGAGAATGCTTGGGCTTGGTGTCAGACCTGGGGCTGAAATGAAAATAATAAATGGAGCAGTTAATGGTCCATGCCTAATTGAGGTGAATAGACGAAGAGTCATGCTTGGTCATGAAATGTTGTCAGGAATAATTCTTGAAGGAGAAAATATCTGATGAATAACAAAGTTAAGTTGTCTGAAATGAAGCCAGAGCAGACTGCGGTTATTACTGGTTATGGAGACGGCAGAAAAGAATATAGAAGAAAACTTTTATCATTCGGTTTGACTATGGGAACAGAGATTACTATGAAAAAAACTGCTCCACTTGGAGATCCTGTAGAGATTTCTGTTCGTGGTTATAGTCTAAGTCTTAGAAAAGCAGAGGCTGAAGTCTTGGAGTTGGAGGCTTGCAAATGAGTATTGAGACTAAAACATTAACAATTGCGCTGGCAGGAAATCCTAATTGTGGAAAAACTACAATTTTTAATGGATTAACTGGTTCTACCGCCAAGGTTGGAAACTGGCCTGGAGTAACTGTTGAGAGAAAACAGGGGATTTTTAA
>JAQQAK010000337.1 GCA_028527945.1 Spirochaetaceae bacterium | reverse complement strand
CTAACATGTATGTTGATGCCAGTATTTGGAAATGAGATGTCTGCTGTGTGGGCAAGAATTTACGAACAAACTGATAGTACTGAAGCTAAAATTGCTGTAATGCAGAATATGATAGATCTCCATAGCAAAGATATGGAGCCTGTTATTTCTGATGCACTAAAAGAGATTGTTTATGCTGGAAGCATGGACCGAACATATAATGAGCAACAGAATTATAATACTCTGTCAAGGATGATTATTCGTGAACTTGGTAGTCTCAGAGCTGTAGATTCTGCTCCTGATATGTATAAGGTTGTTCAGGATACTGATGATGAATTTCTAAGAGCTACAGCCATAGTTGGAATAGGTACTGCTGGTGCACGTGACTACGCGGATGAAATAGCAGGTTATCTTGATTATCTCAATCAGGGAATAATTGTTATTGAGAACAATGAACAGCGAGAGTCTGTTGTTGATGCTTGTGTACTGGCTTTGGAACGTCTCAAAGCTCCTGTTGGTTTTAAACCTGTTTTTATGGCTTCTATAGGGAAGCACTCCAGAGATTCAATTGCAAGAGCAAAGCGTTCTCTTCAGAATATGGTTGAAGACCCTACTGATATTATCTGTGATATATTAAAGGCTGATAGCACTTTTCAGGCTCGTTATGCAGCTATTGGTGTAGAGAGAGATAGTGCGGCTCCTTCAGAGCGAAAAGCTGAAGCTGCTTCTGTCGCATTAGAGGTTGGGCTTGTTTATAATGCTGTTCTTCCTATAGAAAAACAGTTTCAAAAAAGAACCAGAAAAGAAGCTGCCAGAATGATACGTGACTTAGGGGTGGGGGATGAGAGTGCTATTCCCTGGCTTGATCAAATGCTCAATTCCTCAGATGATGTCAACGAAACAATTGATGCTATCCAGGCTTTAGGTAGTTATACCAGCGATTCTGCAGTCGATGTTCTTAATACATATCTTAATTATCATAATGAACGAAGAGTTTCAGGCATTCCTTATAAAGATGAAAGAGCTATTCGCGAATGTATTAATTCTCTTGCTAAGACTGGAAACACAAAAGCTAACCAGTCTCTTTCTATGGTTGAATACTCCAATTGGAGCAGTCAGACAATTAGAATGGCTAAAAATGCCATGAAGAATATAAATTAATAACTTAAGAGAGCGTTTCTTGTAAGATTTATAAGAAGCTTTCTTTTTCCCAAAAAAAATCCCGGACATCTTATCGATTTTCCGGGATTTTTTGTTCTATAGGTTTTATTTAAAGCAATCCGCTCTTTTCCATTATTTCTTTAAATGCTTTCTTGTTGTCAGATGACATTTCACATAATGGAAGTCTATAAGACTCAGCCATCATGCCTTTTAGAGCACAACCGTATTTTATTGGAATAGGATTTGTCTCTATAAAAAGTGATTTAAAGAAAGGCAGCAATTGATAATGAAGTTCTCTAGCTTTTTCAAAATTACCAGCATTGGCGCTTCTGACAAGCTCTTCCATTTTTGCGGGAATAATATTACTTGCTACAGAAATTATTCCTTTAGCACCGCAAGAAAGCAATGGAAGGCCAAGATTGTCATCACCTGACAGTATTGTAAATTCTTCAGGTTTATTAAGATACAGTTCCATAACTTGTGGAATGCTGCCGCTTGCTTCTTTTACTGCTACAATGTTTGGATGCTGTGCAAGTTTCAACATTGTGCTATTTTCTATATTCTTTCCACTTCGTCCGGGAATATTATAAACTACTATTGGAAGATCTGCTTTTTCTGCGACTTCCATAAAATGTTTATAAAATCCTTCCTGAGTTGGTTTGTTATAATATGGAGCAACCTGAAGGCTGTAATCTGCACCGGCTTCTTTTGCGTGTTTTGTCAGTCTGATTGCTTCTTTTGTTGAATTAGAACCAGTACCAGCTATAATTGGAACTCGGCCATTAGTTTGCTCAATTACTAACTCAATAACTTTGTCATGTTCGCTGTGATCAAGGGTTGGGCTTTCTCCTGTTGTTCCAACTGGAACCAATCCTGAAATTCCATTTTCAATCTGAAAATCTACAAGATTCCGCAATGCCTCTTCGTCAAGGGTTTCATCCTTCTTGAATG
This sequence comes from Spirochaetaceae bacterium, assembly GCA_028527945.1. Lineage (GTDB taxonomy): Bacteria > Spirochaetota > Spirochaetia > UBA9216 > UBA9216 > Thalassospirochaeta. The sequence goes on along the minus strand of JAQQAK010000337.1, from coordinate 5,282 downwards.
GTGTGACGAGTGCGGTAAAAACACCTTCTAATTTCATTTTTCTCCTCCTGATTTGTCTATTAAATCCTGCATATTCTAAAGACCGGCTTTGCATCCGGTTAAAAATCTTGCTGCTGCAATGCCTCCTGTAGCAAAAACACTTCTTGACGTTGCAGAGTGGTTTATTGTTATAACTTCATCGTTTCCTGCAAAAATTACATCATGTTCACCCACAATTGTACCGCCTCTTACTGCGTGAATTCCTATTTCATTGTCTGACCGTTTACAGTCTTTTCCATGACGTCCATAGTTAAAAGAAAGCTTATTGTTAAAAGCTTCATTTACAGATTCCGCAAGCATGAAGGCTGTTCCACTTGGAGCGTCCTTTTTCATGTTATGATGTTTTTCAATGATTTCAACATCAAAACTGTTACCTAGTATGGACGCTGCTGTTCTAACAAGGTTTTGCAATAAATTTATTCCAAGCGACATATTGGCTGATCTGAAAATTGCAATAGTTTTAGAAGCTTCATTAATTTTCTCAATATCAGCTTCATCCAAGCCTGTTGTTGCGATAACGGCTGGAATCTTTCTTGATATTGCTTCCTGAAGATAGAGGGGAAGTGTTGCTGGGTTTGAAAAGTCAATAATTACATCAGCATCTTCCTCCACGTCCTTCAGTTTTTCATAAACAGGGAATTGACTGCCGTTTTGTCTTAAATCGATTCCGGCGACAACTTCCATGTCTTCATAAGCATTGATAGAAGATGAGAGTATTTGCCCCATTTTCCCACTGCTTCCGATTAAAATTACTTTAATCATATAGGTACTCCGTCAATAAATTTAAAAGATTGTTTCTAAAAAAAAAGATAATGCTATGCAAGAATCAATCCTTTATCTCCTATGAATGTCCGGATTCAAGAAAATACAGGATCGCCGTAGTTCTGAAAAGTAAGGTGATTAGCTCTCCAGGATACTTGCTGTATCTCTGACAGTCTTAAAAGTATTAGCTTCCAAGCCCAGAAAATATTTTATCGGAAAATATTCCCTTCGGCAGTATTACCTTTCAGAATGCTTCTTTGACATCCGCTGTCTCAGCATCTTACTAATTAATTACTGCGCCTCTATCACCGGTTCACTCAATAATAATTTAACATATAGTCAGGCTATTTTTATGTCAATACCTAGCCGGTGGTTAACGTTAATTTTACAAAAACTAACAATTATCGAGCTCATACATTGGTAATAACTGATTTAATAATGGAAAGAAGGTCTTTGTTAAAAAAAACTTCCCTCAAAAAAGGGAAGTTTCACAATACATTAAAAAAATTATTCGGCTTGTGCCATTGTCACAGCTGAAGTTGTAACAATATCTTCAACACTGCAACCTCTTGAAAGGTCACTTACAGGTTTTGCAAAACCCTGTAGAAAAGGGCCATAAGCATCTGCTCCAGCAAATCTTTGAACGAGTTTATAACCTATATTTCCAGCTTGAAGATCTGGGAATACGAGAACATTTGCTTTTCCAGCAACTTTTGAGCCCGGAGCTTTACTGCTTGCTACAGAAGGAATAATAGCAGCATCTAATTGAAGCTCTCCATCTATATTTAGATCGGGGCGTTTTTCCTGAGCCAATTTAGTCGCTTCAACAACTTTGTCAACATTATCATGGCTTGCTGAACCTTTTGTTGAGAATGATAGCATTGCCGTACATGGTTCTGCGCCAAGAAAGTTTTTACAGCTTTCTGATGCTGCAATTGCTATTTCAGAAAGTTGCTGAGCATCTGGTTCAGGAATTGTTGCACAATCAGAGAAAATCATGTGACCATTAGCTCCCCAATCAGAGTCAGGCATATACATTACAAAACAACTTGATGCAGATTTTACACCGGGTGCTGTTTTTACAATTGTAAAAGCGGCTCTTAGAACATTTCCTGTAGAGTTTTCTGCTCCAGCTACCATTGCATCAACATCACCAAGTCTAACCATCATTGCGCCCCATTTTAGTGGATCTACAATATCAGCCTTTGCTTGTTCTTCTGTAATACCTTTCTTTTTTCTTAATTCGTAATATTCTGCAGCAAACGCGTCAATTCTGTCTGAGTTGGATGGATTTATGATGGAAATCTTATCGATATTGGCATCAGCTTCTTTTGCCGCAGCTTTTATTTTTTCTTCATCACCCACAAGAAAAACCTCTTTAGCTAGGCCTTTGTTCATAATTATTTCAGCAGCCTTAATTGTTCTTGGTTCTGTTCCTTCCGGTAGTACTAAGCTTTTTTGCAGTTTGACAGCTTTTTCTGTCATCATTTCCTTAAATGTCATAATATTTACTCCTATAAAAAATTCTGCATGGGTGCAGGTTTCAGAGGTGAAGTTTTCAAGCACAGCATGTAACTTCAAATTAATAAAAGTATATGGATTTCCTTTTATTATTCCTCCTATAAAAAAATTCTGCCATGGAAGACCGTTTACGAGGTTAAGTTTTTTTAAAATTTCCAAACTTAAATAAATTATAGAAATACATTGTATGTATTTTTATAATTCCTCCTGATATCTATGGAGCGAATTTGTTAATCTGCTAAAATAATAGTATAAAACAATTGTTTTGCAAAGTTACCAATTGTCTATTTTTGTTAAAGATTTTATTATCATCAGCATGAATGTAGCTGTTTATGGAATGGGACGTTTTGGTTCTTTTTGGGCCAGTGTTTTATCGGGAAAATTTAATGTTTCAGGTTTTAGCAGAAGTAATCGAGAATATCCATCAGGTGTTCAGCGTATACATAAAGAAGAGGATTTAGCTGAATTTGACACAATTTTTTTATGCTGTGCTATCAGTGCTGTTGAAGAGGTTTTAAAAAGAATTAGCCCTTTTATAAAAGAAGGAGCAACTGTTATTGATACATGTTCTGTAAAAGAAGAACCTGTGAGGCTTATGTTAAAGTATCTGCCTGAATCATGCGGTATAATTGCTACTCATCCAATGTTCGGTCCAGATTCAGGAAGGGATGGGGTCGCTGGTTTGCCTATAGTCTTTCATGTTGTAAAAGATTTAAATAGTTGTGGTAGCTTTTGGTTTGAGACTTTTAATTCCATGAAGATGGTAATCCATGAAATGACTCCTGATGAGCATGATCGTGAGGCTGCCTTTACTCAGGGAATAACTCACTTTATTGGCAGGGTGTTAAATGAGCTTGATCTTAAAGACAGTCCTATTGCAACTCTTGGGTATAAAAAACTTCTTGAAATTGTTGAACAGACCTGCAATGATCCAATTCAACTATTTATGGATTTACAAAAATATAATAATCACACTAAGGAGATGCGTTCACGCCTTCAGTCTGCGTTAGCCAACACCATGGACTTATTTTAAAAGTTAAGTCTGTGCTTGACAGTAGAATACAAGGCAAGTACGATGTAAAAGTATGAGTGATATTCAAATACAGGTAATAGATGAAGCCGAAATCGATACGATTATCGCAGATGATATTGATTTTACAGGGAAGTTAGGGTTTGAAAATTCCCTTATGATAAAAGGTAAAATGAAAGGCGATGTCAAGGCTAGTGGTAATTTTTATGTAGCTGATGGTGCTGTTGTAGATGCGCGGGTCGAGGCTAATGTTGTCTCTGTAATGGGGACTGTGCGTGGAAATATTTATGCCTTTTCCAGAGTTGAGATTTTTTCTTGTGGACATGTTGAGGGAGATATAACTGCTCCGGATATAATAATGGAAAGCGGTTGTTCTTTTAATGGCATATGTACAATGAAGTCTCCTGAAGAAACGACTCCTCCAAATCTTATTTCAGACAATTTAGATGATACAAGCGATGGGATTGGAGATGATGAAAACTAAATTAGTATATTTAACCTTATTTGTGGCTTTTGTTTCTGTCGTGGGGCTTTGGGCACAGGATAAGGAGGATGCACTTGTTCAATACCGTAATGGTAATTATGACAGGGCCATTAGTATTTGTTCTGATGAAATTAAGCGAATGCCTAATAATATGGATTCATATGTAGTTCTGGGTTGGAGTTATCTTAAGAAGGGTGATTATCAGAACGCTCTTGATTCTGGTCTTCAAGGCTTAAAGATTACCCGGTATGATGCTCGTGTTGTCGAGATTGTCGGTGAAGCTGATTATTATTTGGGTAAAAACCTTGATGCGCTTAAATATTTTGAGGAATATTCTGTTATTGCTCCTACCGGAGACCGGATTGAGCTTGTTTATTATTATATGGGTGAGATCTTTATTCGGTTAGGTGAGTACCATCATGCTGATATAGCTTTTACAACAGCGGTGTATCACTATCCTAATCTTGCTAGATGGTGGGCAAGGCTTGGATATGCCAGAGAAATGGCAGAAGACTGGAAGTACGCCAGGACAGCCTACGAAAAGGCTATTCAGCTGAATAATTTGCAAAAAGACGCTATACGTGGGTTGGCCAGAGTTAAGCAAAAACTGGGGGCTTGATGGGCTTAAAAGTTGCTGTTTATACACTTGGTTGTAAATTAAATCAATGCGAAAGTGAGGCCCTTGCTTCATCCTTTGAAAGCCGGGGCTTTTTTATTACTTCACCTAGGGATCCTGCTGATATATATATCGTTAATACCTGTACCGTTACATCAAAGTCAGAGCAGAAAGCCAGGCGTATGATTCGGAAATTTGCTTCTGATTTTTGTGGTTCGGTAGTCATTGTTACAGGTTGTTATGCTCAACTTGACAAGGGTGATCTAAATATAGCAGACAATGTTATTGTCATTCCTAATGATGATAAAGACAGGCTTAATGAGCTTCCTGATTATCTTGCTGCCAGTTTGTCATTATCTGATGCTTCGCTCCTGGAGCTTGTTAAAAACTTTTTTGTAAAGGCAGATTCTCCTTGCATGTCAAATCGATTCTGGTTTGGTTCTGTTGACTTCAGCTATCATACGAGAGCTTTTTTAAAGATTCAGGATGGATGTAATAATAAATGTGCGTATTGTCGTGTTACTATTGCTCGTGGGCCAAGTGTTAGTCTTTCTCCTGACTTGGTTGTGAAAAATTATATTTCATTACATGAAAAAGGTTTTCGTGAAGTCGTTTTAACCGGAATAAATCTTACCTCGTACAATTCTGAAGGTGTAAATTTTAGCCAGCTTTTAATTAAGTTATTAGAAGTAGCTGAGAAGCTTGAGAAACCTCCACGGATACGAATCTCATCAATAGAGCCTGATTCAATTGATTCCGAGATGATAAAAGCTGTTTCAAACGATTTAATTTGTCCGCATTTTCATATATCAGTACAGTCTGGCAGTGAT
>JAQQAK010000336.1 GCA_028527945.1 Spirochaetaceae bacterium | reverse complement strand
ACGGTCATCCCTATAATAGCACTTTTAATACAGGTTTATTTTTTTCAAGGTCCACTGCTTTGGCCAGCTGTAGCTTTAACAGTTATTTTTATCTTTATTTTTTTACAGGCTCAGAATGACACTCGTGATTATCTAACCGGTCTTTTGAACCGTCAGCAGATAGATGATATTATTCATGTCAGAATTAGAGATTTTCAAAAACGCGGCGTTTTCTCTCTTATTATCCTTGATATGGATGAATTTAAGTTTATTAATGATACATATGGTCATAATCAGGGAGATGAGGCTCTTATACAGCTTTCTTCTGTGTTAAGCAGCTCTGTAAAAAGCAGTGATAAAGTTGCCCGATTTGGCGGAGATGAATTTTTAATTTTATTAGATACTGGAGATCCGGTAGAGGTTGAAAAAATAATTGAAAGGATTCAGAAAAAGATCGATCTCGTAAATGATAAAGATGATAAGCTTTATAATATAGCTTTTAGTGCCGGGTTTGCGGTTTATTGTCCCTCTAAATATTCCGATTTTATTAGTCTCTTTAATGATGTGGATCAAAAGATGTATGATGTTAAAAAGAGGAAAAAAAAGGACCCAATTTAATAGTCATGAAATGGTTTGGTCTTATTGAAGTAAATATATTCTTAGTTCTTATAATATTAATGATTATAGTAATGACATATTTGACTCAAAAGAACCGTTCTTTTTCTACAGAGCTTTTTCTTGTTTTTTCATGGAGCACTTTAGTTGTTCTAATTTTAGATAGCGTTACCTGGATAGTTAATGGTAGCGATTGTGTTTTCTGCCGTGAGTTGAATTACCTTTCAAATTTTTTACTTTTTTTACTTCAGCCTGTCCCCATCACCATTTGGCTTTTGTATGTTGATTTCACTCTAAATAAATCAAAAGAACGTTTAAAGAAATGCTGGTTTTATTATCTTCCATTTATAGTAACCTTGGCTGTTCTGATTGTTTCAATATTCACAGACTGTATGTTTTATATTGATGAAAATAATATTTATCAAAGAGAATCCTTGGTCTATTTTCTTACTATTTTTTATATTTTTCCTATTTTGTATCCATATGTTCTTGCTTTTAGGCATAAAAATTGTCTTGATAAAAAAATCCTGACTATAATTGTTAGTTTTGGTTTGTTTCCTCTTGTGGGAATGATATTGCAAATATTTTTTTATTCAGGACCGGTTGCCTGGCCTGGTGTTGCTATTACAATTGTGTATGTATATCTTTTTTTACAGACTCAAAAAGAAACCAGAGATTATTTAACAGGTCTTTTAAACCGTCAGCAGATTGATGATATTGTTCAATTAAAAATGAAAGATTACCCAAAGAACGGTGGTTTTGCTCTTGTTATGATTGACGTAGATAATTTTAAAAAAATAAATGATGTTTACGGACATAGCCAGGGAGATGAGGCTCTTGTTCAAATAGCTACAATATTGTTCAGCTCTATAAGGAGCCGTGATTATGCTTCAAGATTTGGTGGAGATGAATTTCTTCTTTTACTTGATACGGTTCATCCTGAAGATGTAGAAAAGATAATCTCACGTTTTCAAGCTAAAATTGATGCGGTTAACTCAAAAAGTAAGAGGCCTTATAAAATATCATTGAGTCCAGGTTATACCATCTATTCTCCTGAGATTCATTCTGATTTTATCAGTCTTTTTAATGATGTAGATCGGAAAATGTATAAAGTTAAAAAAGAACGTAAAGATAAACTTGAGTAATTTTTACAGTTTAATGCCTTGATAAGGTATGTACTATTGTTGTCTAATCATTTTTTAATATGTGTTTAATTTTATCCTATTTATTTACTTGTAGCTTTTTGCTTTGGAGTTTTATGTGAAGAAAATATTTTTTCCGGTATTCTTTTTTATTACAGCAAGTCTTTGTGCTTTTCCAGGTCTATCAAATGAACCTGGTTCTCATTATGATATTACACAGACTTCTTTAAAAGAGGATTACGATACTACATTTGGTAAAATAATAACGGTACGAATGATTCCTCTCTTTGGAATAGAGCGTTATGATTATGAAAATGCAAGGCTATCTGATATTATCTGTTATGCTTCAGGAGGGCCTGACCTTTATTATTTTGGCAAACTTTTTCCTCATTCAATGACCGAGGATTATGATTATTCCAAGGATTTTACAGAACAGCAGGTTGTAGATATAGAAAAAGCCGCTCTTGATAAATATTTTGATTATGTATCTTATGTTCTGAACTTGTTTGTAGAAGAGCTTTCTGAGGGGCATAATAGGGAAGCTGCCTATATGTTGGGATTTTATCTTCATACCTATGAAGACTTGTTTTCACATAATGGAATTACAGATTCTCAACACCTATATTTAAATGAGCTAGGTGTTAATCCTGATTACAGTAAGGATAATTATGATCAGGCCGTGGAGGGGGTAAAACAATTTTTGGAAACTTTTCCGGAAAATATTTATGACAGCACTCTAAAAGATAAATTTATGTTTCTTGTGACTTCAGATAAGGTTGTTGATGTTCTTTCTCCTTCAGAGGTAAAAGAGCTTCTTGGCCGTAAAATGGATATTTACTGGGAAGGTATAAAGTATCAGTTTTTTACTTCAAGCAGTGAAGACTGTATGAAATATTGTGATCAGATTAGGTGGGATTCTGATGCTATTATAAAATTAATGAATACGAAAGAAGGTCTTGGGCTTGTATTGGCTTATGGCTCTAAACATAATTTACAGGAATTATTAGATTATAGCGGTTATGAGTTTTAGTTTCTAAAAAAAGGAGCGTTTGAGGCTCTTTTATAGATTTTCAATCCCTTTTACCAGCCAGTTCATTGAATGCAGTTGCTGCTCCGTAGGGGATGAGTCTTTTTTTATAATAATTTTACCGTTTTGTTTATAAATTGGGCCGTCAAAAACATCCCATTCTCCAGATTCAAGCATGGCAGATTCTTCTGCTACCTTCTTTTTGATTTCTTCTGAAACAGCTGGACTAAAATTAGATAGTTTAACAATTCCTTCCTTGATTCCTCCCCAGTATGAGTGTTTCTCCCATGTTCCATTCATAGCAGCTTTAACAGTAGGAATATAGTATTCAGAAGGAGCCCACATCACGCTTACAAGAACACTGTCTCCAACAAGCTTTCTCATGTCTGAATAGAGGCCTATAGACCATGCGCCTTTTTCTTTTGCGGCTTTTAAAGCTTCTGTTGTTTTCTGATTTTGAGTTATAATATCAGCTCCGGTATCGAGCAGTTTATTTGCTGCTTTCAGTTCTTTTTCTGAGTCTTTCAGTGTTTTTATCCATACAGCTTTTACAACAGCATCAGGATTCACTTTCTGCACTCCTATTGTAAATGCGTTTAAGCCACGGACTTCTTCGGCAGTGGTAAATCCTCCGATATAACCAATTATATTGGTTTCTGTCTGCATTCCTGCGACAATACCGCTGAGATACCGTGCTTGATATATTCTTTCAGAATATGTAGAGATGTTGTTTGCTGTTTTGTCTCCTTCATAGTTTTCAAAGTAGACGTCTGGGAAATCCTTTGCAACTTCTTTCGTAGAGGCCATGTATTCGGGAGAACATGTAAAAATCATGTTGTAGTTATTTTCTACAAAATACTTAATTATTCTTGCTGTATTTGGTCCTGATGGAACATTCTCTGCATAGGCTGTTTCTATTTTATTGCCAAAATAATCTTCAATGGCAATTCTTGCTTTGTCATTTTCATATGTCCAGCCCCAATCTTCTGGGACTTCTGGATAAATAAAGGCTACCTTAAATGAGGGGCTGACTAAGTCTGTTGATGTATTTTTTGTGGATTGTTCAGGTTCTTTTTTATTGGAGCAGCCTGTAATAGTAACGAAAATACAAAGTACTAAAAGACATGCGGCCACTGTTTTTGATCTATTCATTTATGAATCCTTTAAGAATAGCGATGTGAAGGAAAAATCTTTACTATTAAAAAGACCTTTATCTGTTATTTTAAGTTCAGGAATTACTGGTAGAGCCATGAAGGCAAGAGTCATATAGGGCGCAGAAAGTTTGCATCCCATATTTTTTGCCAAAGTATCAAGTTTTAAATAAGACTTGGCAACCATTTCTATATCAGAATCTGTCATGATTCCGGCAATAGGAAGTTTTAGTAGTTCTGTGTTGCCTTTTTCATCTACTGCAGAAAGACCGCCTTCGGCTTCAATTATAAGATTAACAGCTTTGGCTATGGCTTTATCTGTGCAGCCTACAGCAATAATATTGTGAGAGTCATGTGCTACTGAAGAAGCAATTGCTCCATGTTTAAGTCCAAAGTTTTTTATAAAGCATACCGCTGGAGATTTGTCATGATACCTGTTTGTCACACAAATCTTTAGAATATCACGCTCTGGAGAGCTGATTGCCATCCCATTTTCAACTGAAACTGGAACAATTTGCTCATTGGTAATAAGTTGTCCATCTATTACTTCAATTATCTTTATTTTATTCCCTGATGCTTTTATTTTGAAATCCTCAATTTTTTTAGGACTTGTGTGAAAGTTGTTTATTGGGGATGCTGTAATATTTTCAATCAAAGAGCTTCCATCTTCTGTTACTTTTTTCCCGTCAATATACACAGTTTTTATATCAAAGCGTTCAAAAGATTCAACAATTATTATGTCTGCCGGATCTCCTTCTTGAAGCATTCCGGTAGAAAGGTTGTAATGATTTTTTATGTTTAATGTCGCGCACTTTATCACAGATAAAGGTTCATACCCTTTTGAAATTGCTTTTTTTATTAATAGGTTAATGTGTCCATTTAAAAGATCATTTGGATGTTTATCATCACTACAGAACATAATATCGTCAGGATATTCTTTTATTAACGGGAGTAATGTATCAAAGTTATGAGCGGCAGAACCTTCGCGAATTTGGATTTTCATTCCCAGTTTGAGTTTTTCCCGAGCTTCAGCTAAGGTGTATGCTTCGTGATCTGTTGAGATTCCGGCAGAAACATAGCTGAGAAGTTCTTTTCCGCTTACGCCAGGCGCGTGTCCGTCTATAGGTTTTTCAATTTTTTTTGCTGCTGCAATTTTTTTTATAATTCCTTCTTCGTTATTTATTACACCTGGATAATTCATGACTTCGCTCAGAAAATGAATATCATCACGATTCAGTAATTCTGATACAATCTCAGGGCCAAGTTTGGCTCCTGTGCTTTCAAAAGAAGTTGATGGAATACAGGATGGCGCTCCAAAGAAGAATTTGAATGGCGTTTGTCTTCCGTTTTCTATCATAAAATTGATGCCATTTACTCCGCATACTGCAGCTATTTCATGCGGATCACAAACGCAAGCTGTTGTTCCGTGAACACTTGCGGCCTTGGCAAATCTGGCAGGGGTTAGCATTGAGCTTTCAATATGGATATGTGAATCAATCAGGCCCGGAAGGATGAGGTTTGCTGAGGCTTCCGGATTTTTGATTATAGATGTAATTATTCCATTGTCTATTGATATTGTACCTGGGAAGATATTCTTTTTTACAACATCAACTATTTGGCCGCTAATCTTGAACATTTGTAGTCTCCATAATTAACCTTCTATACTATCATAGTAAATACTAATAATGAATGAGGCCATTTCATAAACTATAAGACAAAAAAATCTTGAGTTTCTAAAAATAGTTACCATAATGTAAATAAAGAAAATTTTACGACTTGTTCTTCTATATTAAATTACCCATTTTGGTTTCTAAACTTCTTGTTCAAATTGCTATAGGTTCAATTCCAAACTTTTTGTTAAAATTGAATGAGGGTGGCATACAAAAATGTGGGAAATATATTATTTTTTCAATGTTCCTCTTAAATAATGATGAACATTATGTCATAATTCGTTTATTATTTTATTAATATTTAAAATCTCAGTATAACTGCTCATTTATGCTGAAGAAAGGAGCTAGAAATGACAAAGAAGAGTCTTAAAAAACTACTAGTTGTAGCGTTTGTTGCGTTATTCACAACTGGTGCAATTTTTGCTAGTGGTTCTCAGGAAGCTGACACTCAGGAGTCAGGTGCACAGGAAGCTAGCGTATTCAAAGTCGGCGTTATTTATGTCGGTGATGAAAACGAAGGGTATACAGAAGCCCATATGAAAGGCATTGAAGAAATGAAAAGTGTTCTCGGTCTTTCTGATTCTCAGGTAATTGAAAAAGCAAATATTCCTGAATCCGAAGCTTGCTATGATGCAGCTGTGGATCTCGCTTCACAGGGATGTAGCTTGATTATTGCCAACAGTTTTGGACATGAAGATTATATGCTTCAGGCTGCCAAAGAATATCCTGAAGTACAATTCTGTCATGCTACAGGTTATCAGGCTGGTTTAAGCGGTCTTTCAAACATGCACAATTTTATGCCAGCAGTATATCAGTCAAGATATGTAGCTGGAGTTGCTGCAGGTCTAAAGCTTAATGATATGATTGCTAATGGTACAATTACTGCAGAAGATTGTAAGATGGGTTATGTAGGTGCTTATCCATATGCTGAAGTTGTTAGTGGTTATACATCTTTCTACCTTGGCGTAAAAAGTGTTTGTCCAACAGCAACTATGGTTGTTCGTTATACAAACAGCTGGGCTGATATGACTTTAGAAAAAGAAACTGCTGATGCACTCATTGCTGAAGGTTGTGTTCTAATTAGTCAGCACGCTGATACAACAGGTGCTCCAACAGCTTGTGAAGCAAAAAATATTCCAATGGTTGGCTACAATGTTGATATGACAACTGTTGCTCCTAATTCAGCAATAACTTCTGCTGCTCTTAACTGGGGCGCATATTACGCTTATGCTGCAAAACTCGTTAAAGACGGAGAAACTGTTCCTGTAGATTGGTCTAAGGGTTACACCGACGATGCTGTATACATCACTCCAATTAACACCAATGTTGCTGCAGCCGGTACTCAGGAAAGAGTTGACGAGGTAATTGCCGCAATCAAATCAGGTGATTTAAATGTGTTTAACACTTCAACATTTACTGTAAATGGTGAAAAAATTGAAGACTTGATTGCTGCTGGCGGAGATTTTGAGAAATACGGTCAGTATGTATCTGATGGTTATTTCCACGAACAGGAAATTGGTTCAGCTCCTGCTTTTGATTTAAGAATTGATGGCATTACAGAGCTTACAAACTAAGATTCTTTTATAGAGTTCTTTTAAAGGTTCTGGATTGTAAATCAATACTTTGGCCAAGAACTCATTTAATGAAACAACAGGGCTTCTTGCAAAACTCCAGAGACTTTAGTCTCCGAGTTTATGAAAGAGCCTCAATAGAAATAGTATTAAAATAATCACCTGTTTATTGCAGGTGATTATTTCTCTTGTCAAAATGAACAAATAACAATAACGGAGTAGTCTTTTGGATAGTAATAATGTTATTGAATTACGAGGGATTACAAAACGGTTTGGAGCTGTAACAGCAAATGAGGATGTTGATCTTACTGTAAAAGAGCACGAAATCCTTTCAATTTTAGGTGAAAATGGAAGTGGAAAGACTACTCTTATGAATATTCTTTCCGGTATTTACCGCCCTGACGAAGGTGAAATAATCGTAAAGGGAACTCCTGTCACCATCCATTCCCCCAAAGACGCGTTGGCACTTAATATTGGAATGGTGCATCAACATTATACACTTGTGAATGTTTTTACAGCGGCAGAAAATATAGTTTTGGGACTTGAAGGAAAACAGGTTCTTGATATGCCGCAAATACTTAAAACCATCCGTAATATAACTGATTCTTACGGATTTGAATTAGATCTAAATCAGAAAATATATGATATGTCTGTTTCTCAAAAACAGACAGTTGAAATAGTTAAAGCTTTATATCGTGGCGCGGATGTTCTTATTCTTGACGAACCTACTGCAGTTTTGACACCGCAGGAGACTCAAAAACTTTTTACAGTTCTTCGCAACATGAAAGAAGCTGGAAAATCAATTATTATCATAACCCATAAACTTAACGAAGTTCTTACCATTTCTGACAGAGTTGCTGTTCTTCGTAAAGGAAAAAACGCCGGAACTCTTGCCACAAAAGAAAGTACTGTTCAGCTTCTTGCTGAAAATATGGTTGGCGAAAAGGTTAGTCTTGATATTAAACGAGATGAACCAACCAATCAGAAGTTGAAATTAAAAGTAGATGACTTAAATTATATAACTCCTGATGGTCATAAGATGCTTGATCATGTTTCTTTTGAAGCCAATAGTGGCGAAATGCTTGGTGTCGCTGGTATCTCTGGAAGTGGAATGAAAGAGCTTCTTGAGGCAATTGCAGGAATTCAGACTGTAGAATCTGGAGTAGTTCATTATTATAAAGATGATGATAACGAATATACACTGACAGGAATGGATCCTTCTCAAATTAGAAAGCTTGGAGTTGCCCTTTCTTTTGTTCCGGAAGACAGGCTTGGAATGGGGCTTGTAGGCTCTATGGGAATGACTGATAATGTCATGCTCAGAAGTTATCAGAAGGGGAAAACTCCTTTTGTTGACAGGGATTCTCCAAAAGAACGATCAGAAAAACTTATTGAGCTTTTGGAAATTTCCACTCCAGGAACAGAAACTCCTGTCAGACGCCTCTCCGGAGGGAATGTTCAAAAGGTTCTTGTCGGCCGTGAGATTTCTTCAAGGCCTGAAGTTCTTCTTGTTGCTTATCCTGTTCGAGGTCTTGATATACATTCATCTTATAACATCTATAATTTGTTAAATGAACAAAAGAAAAGAGGTGTTGCTGTTATTTGTGTTATTGAAGATCTTGATGTTCTTTTAGAGCTTTGTGACAGAATAATTGTAATGAACAATGGCCGGATTACAGGTGAGCGTGATGCTAAAGAAACAACAAAAGATGAAATCGGAATGCTTATGACATCATCCGGTGAAATGCAGAGTTCTACAGGGAAAGGTTTATGAAATTCAGTGGAATGCGAATACGAAAGCGAAGTAAAATAAGTAAGGGTGAAGCTGTAATAGTCAGGCTTATAGCAATAGTTCTTGCTTTAATTGTCAGTGGTTTTATTATTGTGGCTATAACAAAATTAAACCCTCTTCAGGTTTATGCTGGTATTATTGACGGCGCTATTGGAACCTCCCGCAGAGTTTGGGTTACAATTCGCGACATTATAATTCTTCTTGTTGTGTCTGTAGGACTAGTTCCGGCTTTTAAAATGAAATTCTGGAACATAGGCGCAGAAGGACAAATGTTAATGGGAGGCTTAGCTGCTTCCGCTTTGATGATTTATGTTGGTAATAGCATTCCTAATGGTTTGCTTTTGCTGCTTATTGTAATTGCAAGCTGTGTTGCCGGAATGCTTTGGGGAATTATTCCTGCTTTTTTTAAGGCTAAATATAACACCAATGAAACACTCTTTACACTTATGATGAATTATGTTGCCATGCAGTTTACAACTTTTTGTATTGTTTTTTGGGAAAAACCCAAGGGCTCCAATACTGTTGGAATTATCAATGCCGCTTCAGGTGCAGGCTGGTTTCCTCCTTTTCTTGGGCAAAAATACGGATTAAATCTGCTTTTTGGAATTCTTGTTACAGTGATCCTCGCTTTGTATTTAAAGCATACAAAACATGGATATGAGTTAAGTGTTGTTGGAGAAAGTCCGGATACGGCCAGATATGCTGGTATAAATGTAAAAAGGGTTATTGTCAGAACTGTGGCTCTTTCCGGTGCTATTTGTGGTTTTGCCGGAAGTTTAATTGTTTCAGGCGGAAGTCATACTATTTCTACAAGTTTAACAGGAGGCAGAGGTTTTACCGCAATAATTGTTGCGTGGCTGGCTCATTTTAATTCTTTCATTATGGCCGCTGTTTCTGCGCTTCTTGTCTTTATGGAAAAAGGAGCTGTTCAGATAGCTTCACAGTTTGGTTTAAATCATAATGTTTCTTCAATTATTACGGGAATAATATTATTCTTTTTGATTGGTTCAGAGTTTTTTAATAATTATGAAGTCGTATTTGATAATTCGGAGGCAGAAGAAAAATGAGTATGTTCCTTGTTTTTATACAAAAAGCTATATCCCAGGGAATAAGTATTCTTTTGGGGGCGAATGGTGAAATAATAACGGAAAAGTCAGGTAATCTGAATCTTGGTATTCCGGGGATTATGTATATTGGCGGTGTTTCTGGACTTGTTGGCGCTTTTTTCTATGAAAATGCTGTAAGCTCTCCTGTGCCTCTTGTCGGGTTTATAATTGCGTTAATATGCTCTCTTCTTTGTGCGTCACTAGCTGCTTTGTTATTTAGTTTTCTTACAATAACATTGCGGGCAAATCAGAATGTTGTAGGTCTTGCACTTACTACTTTTGGAATAGGATTTGGTAATTTTTTTGGTGGTTCTATTTCTAAAATGGCCGGAGGTGTTGGTCAGGTTTCTGTTTCTGTTACAGCAAGTGCATTTCAGAAGTCAATTCCCGGATTAAGTAATATTCCAGTGGTTGGTACGCTTTTTTTCTCCTATGGTTTTTTAACCTATCTTTCAATCGTTCTAGTTTTTGTTACGGCTTTTATTTTGAATAAAACACGCCTTGGACTTAACCTTCGTGCGGTAGGAGAGAATCCGGCAACAGCTGACGCAGCCGGAATAAATGTAGGACAGTATAAATATTTTGCTACAATAATTGGCGGCGCTATTGCTGGTCTTGGCGGATTATATTTTGTTATGGAGTATCTTGGCGGAACATGGATTAATAATGGTTTTGGAGAAAGGGGATGGCTTGCTATAGCTGTAGTTATTTTTGCTTTATGGGATACTCGCAAAGCATGTCTTGGAGCTCTTCTTTTTGGAGCCCTTTCTATCCTTTATATGTATTTACCCGGGCTTGGAAGAAGTACTCAGGAACTATTCAAAATGCTGCAATATATAGTTACTATTGTAATACTTGTGGTTACAAGTATGAGAAAGAATAGAGAAGATCAGCCTCCTGAAAGTCTTGGTCTTGCATATTTTAGAGAAGACCGATAATTATGATTATATGGCGGAGTATTTCTCCGCCTATTTTTTTGAGTTTTTATTAATTAAACTCCATGCTTATCTATATCTATTGCGTCCCATGGATAGCAGATCCACTTATCAGGAAGTTTTGCTCCGTAAAAGTATCGTTTGATTTCTGCAGGTATTGAGCCGCGCTTTTCTTTTTCCTTGTCATGTAATACTGCGACCGCTATTTCTGCTGGTTCTGCTCTCAAAAGTTCTTTTAGACAGTATTCAAGGGTTGTTCTCGAGTCATCGACTTCATCTACCAAAAGAATCTTTTTATTTTTAAGCTTCTTTTCAACCTCATCTATCCATTGAATTTTTTCAGGGGTATCTTTAGGCTGGTTGTTTTCGTCATAAAGTTTTAGTCCTACTGTAAGAATAGGCTTTTTTATATATGTTTTTATTATACGAGCTGGTATAAAGCCGCCTGTTCCAATTGCGACAATTAAATCCGGTTCGTATCCTGATTCCTGAATTTGCTCAGATAGTTTTTTTATAGTATTATGAATATCATTATAAGTGAAAAACACCTTTTCAGTTGATGCCATTATTTCTCCATCCTTAGATTGTTGATAAGCAATACAATAATGAAGAGAAAATATCTTTTCAAGTGGAAACTGTGTTTGAGGATGTTTATAATTAACTAACTATGAATAATAACAAAAGTATTTATTTTACGATTATTTTAATATTTATAGGACTCTTATTATCCGGCTTCGGATATTATTTTATAACAAGTATTGTTTATGCTGATCCTGATTCATCTGAAATAAATTATAGTTTTGAAAGCGGAAAAACACTTACCTTAAACAATATATGGGAAGTTTATTCTGACAGAGGTTTAACTCGCAAAACGCATCTCAAAAACGGGGTTTTTATCAAGGGCAGCTACTATCTTACCTGTAAAATAAAAACAAAAGATATGAAAGGTTTGAATGCCTTTATGATTAATCCTGTTTATTCTGCATACGAGCTTTGGGTAAATGGCCAGCTTATTGCTGTTAATGGAACGCCTGAGAAGAAAATCGAAAAACCAGGGCGGCCGTCTGTTGTCGTTGTTCCTTTTGAGCAGAAAGGCGATATTTTAAATATTGTATTTCATGTTTCAAATAACAGCCATTGTTATGGCGGCAGCTTATTAAACTGGATTTCTTACGGCAGGTTTAATGATATAGAAAAGAGAGCTCAGCATGGGCGAGAACTTGATTGGCTTATTTTTTTTGGTCTCTTTCTTTTTTCTATAATACATTTGTTTAATTATTTTTATCATCAAAGTAAGGCTTTAAGTAGTTTGTTCTTTTTTGGATATATGTTTTGCTACGCGCTTCTTGCGCTTTTTACAGGGCGGGTAATAATTTCAAGTTTCTTTTCATTCTTGCCGGCTGTTGTTCTTTTTAAAATGGAGCTTATCCTTTTTGTTATACCTCTCTATTTTGTTTTTCTTTTTTTATCATCACTTTTTCCCTGTGAAATAAATAGAAATATAGTAGTTGCTTCAGGATTAGTATCTTCTTTGCTCGTTTTAGTCAGTATCCTTATTCCGCTAAATTATTCCAACATTATTTTAGCTACAGTTATTTGTGCAAAGTTTATTGGAATAATATTTCTTCTTCAGCGTCTAATTACAGCTTTTTTCCGAAAAAGGGTCTCAGCGGGAGCAGCTTGCTTAAGCTTTGCTGTTTTTGCTCTTTGTTTGTTGAATGATATTCTTATTCCATTTGGAGTATATCCATCGGTCAGATTGATGTGGGTTGGTCTTTTTGTCTTTGCTATTCAGCAAACTTACAGGCTTGTTTCAGATAATATCGCGGAACGTATTTATTCTGTAAAAAACAGTGCAAAGCTTGAAATGATAATGAATCAAAAAGATTATTTTTTTACAACAAATTCTGAATCTTTAAGTAAGCCGGTGTCTAATGTGGTAGGTCTTGGAGAGAGTCTTCTTAGAGGTTCTATCGGCCCTCTTAATTCTGAACAAATTGCTACGTTGTCACTAATTGTTTCTAATGCTTCTATGGTTTCAAATTCTCTTAACGATATACTTGATTTTACATATATAAAAAATAATTCCTTGAAACTGAATATTACCGGTGTTGATATTTTTAAAGCTGTAACAAGGGTTCTGAATAATTGTGAAGCTCTTGTAATTACCAGTTTGATTAATCTCAAATTGGAAGTGTCCCGGAATGCCGGAATTGTCGCGGCAGATGAAAGACGCCTTGAGCAGATACTTTATAGTCTTGTTAGTAACTCTATAAAACATATTTCAACTGGTGAGATAATTGCAAAATCTAAAGAAACTGAAAACGGTATAGAAGTTTCATTCATTATAAATGGAAGCGATTTTGATGATGAAAAAATATTGTCTCTTTTAAATATTTATAATAAAGGGATTGAGGATGGATTTGAAGACAAGATGGTTGCTGAACTTGGCTT
>JAQQAK010000335.1 GCA_028527945.1 Spirochaetaceae bacterium | reverse complement strand
GAACATAATAATCTGCCTGAATATTTTTTATTTTTTCCAAAGTTTCTTTATAAGCTTTTACATCATAAATAAATGGAATTTTATATTTTTCAAGTATATTCTCACCAAAGATACAATCACCAAGAAATATAACCTTATCAGGAGTTTCTATTCCAATCATATTAAAATAATGTCCAGGAATGGCTATTGTCTTGAGCAAGCCATCACAAATAGTAGAATCTGTATCAATAATCTTTGTAACCTTTGAGGATTTTGCTTTAAAAAACTTATTATCCATGTCTTTTATAATTTTACCACCCCATAAAAAGGCAGATTCAAGTTCAGGATATTCTACAAAAGCTGATTCAATAGCTGATGAATATATTTCGCAATCAAGATTCCTCTGTAAATAATCATTACCACCAATATGGTCAGCATTTGAATGTGTATTTACAACAGCTTCTAAAGACCAGCCTTTTTCTTTTAATAACTTGTTTATTCTTCTGCCAAAATCCTTGTCGTTTCCACTGTCAATTAGATAGACTTTTCCATTATTTTCTATAAATCCAATATTAGTAGGCCCCTCAAGAACCCAAGTATTTTGTCCCAATTGCTTTAAAATGTCTTTTGCCATAATTTTTATTCCTTTTTCTAATGGGGCAATTTAAAATTGCGAAGTTTTGTTAAGAGATTTAATATGGCTGTATTATAGCAATTGATTATATTTTTTTATAGAGGCAATTTCAAAACTCACTAAGAGTTGAAATTGCCTTAATTATTGAGGCTTTATTATTAAAAAAATCTTTGATTTAAAAAACTTTAAAGTTTTTTAAAACCCTGCTATTTTTTATTTTTTTGAAATAACCGCTTCTTCAATTATTTCAAAAGCACTAGTAATTCCTTCCATATCTGAATATATTTTTCCATCAGAGCCATCAGGGCTTGAGTGACCTATTAGTTCAAACTTTTTGCTAAAAGGCTCTTTTGAATTTAATTCTGTTCTGTCAATTTTGCATCGGTATACAAGAGCCGGCTGCCCACTTTCAAACTTTCCTCCAGAATAATATTTAGATCCTTCCGGAGCATCCGCAGAATATGCTTCATTAAAATCAGTTGAACTGTTAACTTCTAAATAAATCCAAAGATCACCCTGCTCTGGAATTTTTGATTTTATAATAAAATCATCTTTAGGTGTCGCAGAAGAAACTGCATCTGGCATTGGATTCTCTTTAGTAGGCATATATAACCCATCTTCGTACTGTACTCCACGATGATGAGACCATAACGGTAATGCAGAAGCTCTTCTTACCTCACCCTTTCCTTTATCCTCACCAGGAGTTCCGCGCCATGACTGATTAGCAGACCTGTTTGTTATAAAAACTGTCGTAATAAAATTATTCTCAGAATCTTCTACCCAAACCGCCATTTGAGGTACATTTGTAATTTTTATAAATGAATTTATTTTCATTTTATGCTTGTAATGTTCGCCCGGAATTATTTTAATTTCAACAGGAACATTATCATCTCCTGTCAATTCACCAGTTTCGATTACTTTAATACTTGAACATGACATTATAGAAACAATTATTGGAATAAACCCAAACAGCATTCTTTTCTGCACCATTGTCTTTTCTCTCCTTAAAAGTTTTTGTTACCTTACGGTTACATTTGTAACTATAAGTTACCTAATAGTTACAAATGTTTCAAGTAGATAGTTTCTTATGTTTATTCTTTTTCTAAATTTTTCTCAGCTAATTCAACAAGGTTTTTAAACGAATCTGCAATTCTCTGCCAGCCTGATTCATCCTGAATGTTTACTTCATTAAAATCCTGTACACTATCACTTCTAAGTGTAAGATAATAAACACCGGCAATAACTACAGCAAGCAAAGCATTAATATCAACTCCTGGTAATTTATCCTTTCCATTAATTGCTTCCCAACTTTTTTGTGTAAGTTCTTTTCCTGCAGTTTCACGTGCCTCTGAGAAATTTTTTGTTATAATATTCTGATGAGACAGCTCCCATATCATCAATTTTTTTGCTATTTCATCATTTTTTAATTCTTTATAACCACTTAGAATAGCTTCTTTTATAAGCATGGATGGAGTCATTTCATCACCATGTTCAAGAATTATATCCATAGCGCCTTTTGTGTGTATTGGATCAAGGTTCTCAGCAACTGTTTTAACAAGCCCGTCCAAACCTCCAAAGTACCGATAAATCAAAACCTTACTGGCTCCAGCTTTCTCCGCAATCAGGTTTATACCGAGATGTTCAAATCCTTCTGTCTTTATTATTTCTATTGCTGCATTAATAAATGCCTGTTTTGTTTTGTCCTTGTCACGCGGTTTTTCAATCATTCTCTAATGTTACCTTTAAGTTACAAGATATTCAAGTTATTAAAATACAATTTTATGAGGCTCTTTTAAAACTCCCCAAGTTTTAAAAAAGCCTCTATATAAGTAACTTAATTATTTAACAGGAATATTTATATGTCGATTCTCAGGAAGTCTTGCCTGTC
>JAQQAK010000334.1 GCA_028527945.1 Spirochaetaceae bacterium | reverse complement strand
GCTGATTTATTTGTTAGATCAGTCACTTTGATAACTTCAATAAGTTTGTTTAATTGCTTTTTAATTTGATCAATTATTGTGTCATCTCCCTGACATACTATTGTAAGGCGTGTTATTGTCGGATCTGTTGTAAGTCCGGCTGAAAAACTTTCAACATTATAACCTCGTCCTGACAGCAGTCCAGAGATTCTTGCTAGTACTCCTGAATTGTTTTCAACCAATAATGATATTACATGATTCATCTATTTCTCCTGGCGTTTAGTTTTGTTTTTCAACACTGAAAATCATATCTGTTAATCCTGCTCCGGGAGCAACCATAGGGAAAACATTAGCTTCCGGTTCAATTATGCAATCTATAATGATGGGGCCGTCTGTATGATTTTCAGCTTCGTTTAAGGCTTCATCAAGTTCTTCCAGATTAAATACTCTAAAACCTTTTGCGCCGTAAGCATCTGCAAGTTTTACAAAATCAGGACTTCCATCCGGGGTGACTTGTTCTTCTTTTCCAAGAACTTCTACATCATTAAGATAGGTAGAAGAATATCTCTTGTTATGGAAGATTTCCTGCCATTGCCTGACCATGCCAAGAAAACCGTTGTTAAGTATTACTATTACAATTGGCAGTTTGTTTTTTACTGCGGTAGCCATTTCCTGGATATTCATTTGCAAAGAGCCGTCTCCAGCTATTGCGATAACACGTTTTCCTGGATTGGCTAATGCCGCGCCTATTGCTGCAGGAAAACCGTAACCCATGGTTCCTAGGCCTCCTGAAGTTATCATTGTTCTTTGTTTCTGAAAGTTCCAGTATAGAGCTGTCCACATTTGATTCTGTCCAACTTCTGTTGTTACTATAGAATCCTTGAATTTTGAATTAACACTTGAAATGACTTCAATAGGCATTAATTTATCAGTATCTGGGCAGTTAGCATTTTCTCCTTCATAAATATTTTTGCAAGGAGCATTTTTTTTCCAGTCAGAAAGCTTTGTTGTCCAGCTGTTTCTCTCTTTTTTTTCAATTTGAGGAATAAGCTCTTCAAGTACCATAGCGCAATCTCCAACTATAGGAATGTCTACAGGAATGTTTTTGGAAATTGCCGCAGGATCAATATCAAGGTGTATGATTTCAGCAGAAGGCGCAAACTTTGAAGTGTCCCCTGTTACTCTGTCATCAAATCTTACTCCAATACCGAATAAAAGATCACATTCAGATACTGCAAGGTTTGCTGTATATGTTCCATGCATTCCTAGCATTCCAAGATTTAGTTTATGATCAGATTCTATTGAGCCTATTCCCATTAATGAAGTAACAACAGGGATTCCTGTCTCTTTGACTAATTTACGAAATATTTCAGAAGAGTTTCCTACATTTATTCCGCCGCCAGCAAATAATAAAGGCTTTTGAGCCTTGTTAATTGCTTCTGCTGCTCTTCTTATTTGACCTTTATGCCCTTTACCAGGGAAGGTGTATCCTGGCAAGTCAACGCTTTCTGGGTAGGAATCTTCAGCTGATTGAAGAAATACATCTTTGGGGATATCAATTACTACAGGTGCAGGTTTTCCTGTTGTAGCAATATAAAACGATTCTTTTAGATTTTTTGCTAATTTATTACGATCTGTGACTATAAAATTATGTTTTGTTACAGATCTTGTGATTCCTACAAAATCTGCTTCTTGAAAAGCATCATTGCCGATCATGTTTCTGGTAACTTGTCCTGAAATACATATAAGAGGAACGCTGTCAAAATTGGCAGTAGCAAGTCCTGTAATAGTGTTTGTCGCGCCTGGGCCGCTTGTTACAAGGCATACACCAGGTTTTCCTGTTGTTCTGGCATAAGCATCTGCCGCGTGAACTGCTGCCTGTTCGTGACGAGTAAGAACTACGTTGATATCTTCCGCGCTGTAAAGAGCGTCAAATACAGGTATTACATAACCTCCGGGATAACCAAATATGGTATCTACACCTTCTTTTCGTAGACATTCGATAACCATTTCTGCTCCAGTAAAAACCATAAATACTCCTTTAAACGAATAAAAAAAAGCCGTTCATCCTCGCGGAAGAACGGCCTAATGGATAATATCCAGCAAATCAATCTCCCTTTTTCGAGTAACTACCGAGTAGAATAATAATACTGAGAATAGAGATAATAGATTTGCTGGAAACTATCCTTTTCATAGCTAAAAACTTAGAATAGAACAGCAACTTTGTCAAGATAAGGCTTAAATATTTATTAAATTATTGCAGTTAGAGTAAAGTTTTTCTATTCCTGCGTTAAAAATGTGATATTTCTTGTGATAAAACATGTTATTACAGTCTTGAATTGAATAAAAATTTTATATTATAGAAAATTAGATTTTTTTTCATTGGAAAATATATTAGAATGTTTTAATTATGGATAATTCTGAGACATTTGACAAGCTTGTAAGGGAGCTTAATCCTTTAGAACGGCGTGAACTTCTTGACAAGTTAACACCTGAAACAGTAATAGAAGCAGTCCCAATGGTAGAATTTGAACTTGAAGAAAAAGTTGATCTTGAAAATGAGTATAATGAATTAAGTTTTTTTAATAAGATTCTTGTTGTTTTAAAATCATTTTTTTCAGGAAAAGATAAATATCAGATTACTGAGAGTGTTCTTCTGAAAAGACTTGAACGTGAGGTTTTGAAAGATTGCAATGGGGCAATTTCTTTATCAAGGTTTGAATTATATGAACCTTTTCTTGATGAGATAATCGAACTTTGTGAAGCAATAAAATTTTTCAAACCCTATATAGAAATGGCGACTGGAGCAAACCGGGATGAGTTTTTAACATATTTAGGAAGTTTTAAAATACCTGAGATAGATAACCAGTTAAGATTATGTACAGATTTTAGTTTCATAGAAAAGAAGACAGGTATAATTAATGAGTTTGATTTGAAAAAAGAGGTTTTATCAGAGCTTGAAAAAACACTTGGTAAAGTAACAGGAGATCTGAGAAAATCAATGTTTGTAGAATCACGGACAATAGCAGTACTCGGAGATCTAGTACGTTTTAATTTTAAACAAATAGAAAAGTTTTTTGTTGTTAAAAATGAACGTGATTTTAAGTCTTGCAGATTTTCTGATATAGATTCTTCACTTGAAAAGCTCTCTAATCTTCTTTTTTCATTTAAAGTCCCCCCTGATAAAAAACTTCTTGAAGCTTTGTATTTATATAGTAATAACGGTGTTAAACTTGATGAGTCAGAAGAACTTGGTAATGAGCTTGAAAAATTTTTTACAACAGCTCAGAAGTCTTTAGACGATATTAGATATTTTAATCAAAAAGTGAGTCTTGAAAGAATCTTAAAAATTATAAAAAACAGTTTGGATTATCAACCAAAGAATATTGGTGGTGGTGAAGATTGGTTTAAATTGTATTCCAGTTATTGGCAAAAAAGGGCAGAAGATAATTATCGTGTATTCTTTATGGAAAAAAACAGACAAAGAATTTACCGTGATATTAGAATGTATCTTGAAAAGCCCGAGCTTCCTACTCTGAAAAATTATGATGGAGTTTTTAAGGTCAGTTGCGCGTTTTTAGAATCATTTTTTAAGACTAAATTCACTATGACCATGAATGATATTTTAAAAAAGATTATCAAAGATGGAAGATTTTATAAGAAAAGTAATAGAGATGAAATTACTGAAGCTTATACAACTCTTATAAAAGTATTTCATGATCTCAAGAAGTTTATAGATCCGAATTATAAATCTGATAATTCAGATGTTGAAGAAATTGATGAGCATGTAAAAACTCAGCCTGAAGAAGAGGCCCCAAAAGAAGTGGTTAGTGTTTCTCCTGTAGACACTGCCAGAAGTATACTTGATACAGCTATAGATTGTTTTACAAAAATAATAAATGTTGTTTATGGCATTTTGTATGGAAAGTCTGGTGGAAAATATGATAGCCTTTCTAATCTTGCAAAGCTGATATCACTTCAGAGTAATGATTTCATAATTGATTTAAATGAAATGTATGAAGATATTAATAATTTTAACAAGATATTACAGGATATAATAGCTTTGGAAAATTCAGAAATAGTGGAACAAATTTAGTGTATACAGAGAAATTGCTTGAACTTAATGGTTATATTCTGAAGATGTCTTTACTGAAAGCAGGTTCAGTTGGAAAATCTTTTGAAAAAGATAATAGAAACAGAATAAAAATACTGAAAAAAGAAGGGCTTGTGCCTGAAAAGGTTTATTTTGTAAAACAACAGCATTCTAAAAAAGTTATATCGACAGATGAGTGCTTGCAGCAGCAGGTAATAGAAGCTGACGGTATAGTTACAGCAGATAAAAATGCTGCAATAGCTGTGACAGTCGCGGATTGCATGCCTGTTTTTCTGCACGACAAGAAAAATGATGTTAGAGCGATTGTTCATAGTGGTTGGAAAGGAACAGGTATTGTTGAAGAAGCTATTAAAAAAATGAAAAAACTTTATGGAAGTGAACCTTCTGAAATTACCGCGCTTCTTGGTCCTTCAATAAGAAGCTGCTGTTATAATGTTGATGAAAACAGAGCTCTTTTATTCAATAAAGAGTGGGGTGCTGATTCTGCTGTAAAAAGGGATGGGCAATGGTTTTTGTCTCTTGATAATGCAAATAAAAATATTTTGAAAGAAAATGGTGTAGACAAAATTATTTGTAATGAATCATGTACTTGTTGTAATGAAAAAAAATATGGATCTTTCAGGCGAGAAGGTGCTGAAAACTATACTTTGATGTTTGTTATTAGTTACTTGAATCAGCTTTAATAATGTGCAATTATTGTTAATCCCAAGACTCTTTCGAAAACTTCATAAATAAAGATTATTTTGAAAGTGCCTTCTTTATTTTAAATTTTAACCGGAGGTTAGATATGACTGCTTTAAAAGAAACATGGCAGAAGTATATATATGAAGCTCTCAAGGCAGTTGCTGAAAATAATGGAATAGATGATATCTCAATAGAAAGTTCTGACAGTATTATTGTAGGAACTCCGCCTAATCCTGAAATGGGGGATTTCGCTTTTGCAATGTTTCCATTTGCTAAAGTATTCAGGAAATCTCCCAATGATATTGCCGCATCGGTAATTGAAGCTTTAAAAGAGAATTCAGAAGCTGAAAATTATGGAAGCATACTTCAGGCAGGAGCTTATGTAAATGTTAAAATAGATATGTCCAATAACGCAAAAGAGGTGATTGAGTCTGTTTTATCTGAAAAAGAATCTTATGGAAAGGTTGACAGATATTCAGGCAAGAAAATTATGATTGAATTTTCTTGCCCAAATACAAATAAACCTTTACATCTTGGGCATTTAAGAAATGACTCTATAGGTTCTGCTGTAGCAAGAATACTTGAAGCTGCCGGCGCAGAGGTTATGAAGGTAAACCTTATAAACGATAGGGGAATACATATTTGTAAATCAATGCTGGCATATAAACAATTCGGAGAAGGCGCAACACCTGAATCTGAAAAAATAAAAAGTGATCATTTTGTTGGTGATTACTATGTTAAATTTGATAAATGGTCAAAAGAAAATCCAGAAGCCTTAAAGGATGCTCAAAAAATGCTTCAGGCATGGGAAAGCGGAGATCCTGAAACTACAGAACTCTGGAAGTTGATGAACAAATGGACGATAGACGGTATAAATGAAACCTATAAAGCTACAGGTATTAGCTTTGATAAGGTTTACTATGAAAGCAACACTTATTCTGGTGGAAAACAGCAGGTTTTAAAAGGTCTTGAAGATGGAGTCTTTTATAAAGAAGAAGATAATTCTGTCTGGATAGATCTTTCTGAAATAAAACTTGATAAAAAGGTTCTTTTACGCGGCGATGGAACCACTCTGTATATGACACAGGATTTAGGAACTGCTATTGCACGGCATGATGATTGGCCGTTTGATCAACTTATTTATGTAGTAGGTTCAGAACAGCAGTATCATTTTAAGGTTCTTTTTCATATTCTAAAGAAGCTGGGATATAATTGGGCCGAAGACCTGAAACATCTTTCATATGGAATGGTTAATCTTCCAGATGGAAAGATGAAGTCACGTGAAGGAACTGTTGTCGATGCTGATGATCTTGTAAAACAGCTTTCAGAGATGGCTGCTGAAGAAATAAAGAATAAAGGACGAGAAGCTGAAGTAGAAGATTTGGATAAAACTTCTCACTCAATTGCTCTTGGCGCTTTGAATTATTATCTTTTGCAAGTGACT
>JAQQAK010000333.1 GCA_028527945.1 Spirochaetaceae bacterium | reverse complement strand
TTCTTCATCGTAAAACTTGAAGTCTGTAAATCTTTCTTTTATAATCTCTTTCAACTTTTGCTTAGTCTTAACATCAAGATCTTTAACATCTGAAACAAGTGTATAAAGTCTGTTAACTGACTCTTCATCTGCAGACTGAATGAAATTCTCAATATGTGCTTCTTTAATAAGGAATGTAAGAATTTGTCTGTTTAACCTTCTGTTATCACTAACATCACGTTTATCAGAAATCTCTCTATAAGTTATATCAAGCAAGTGAACCATGTTTATCAGCATTTTTTCATAACTTACGCCATGTTTTTTACACCATTTTTCAGTAACATAATTTTTAACAATCCAGATAAAAGCTTCTCTGTATTCACGGTATCTGTCTGCAATTGAAATAAATAAAGCTTCAATTTTGTCCTTATGGCCAGAAGACGCAAGCTCATCTATTATTGCTGTAGACATTGCTTTAGGAAACAATTTAACATAAATATCTGCCCAGTCTTCTCTTTTCTTAAGAGCAATAAGGAACTGCTTTCTTATATCAGAATTATCGATATTAACATAAACGCTTTCAAGATCTTCAATATTAGCAATCAGATCCATAAAATTTAAATTAAAATCAGCAGAATTTAGAAAAGGGTACTGCTCAATAAGTTTTTTCACTACGAAAAAGCTGGCAACTACCTGTTCATCTGCAACAGCATAAGATTTTAATAAACTTGAAAAATAGAAAAACATTTCATTGAAAAGGTCAGATTCAGCATCACTTATTTTAATAAAATCATTTAAGTCTTTTATTTTATTGAAGAAATGTTTTTCAGCCTTAAACTTGTTATAGATTTTTTCTTCTTTTGATATTGGCTTGTCACGTACCATGTAAACGTCGATCTTATCTGGGTGGTTACCAAAGACAGGATCTTCTTTAAGTATGCTTCGAGCTTGAGTACTCCAGCTTGACCATTCACCCGGTGTTAAAATACTGGGAACAATTGCAGCCTTTATCTGCTTCATATTTGCAGCATTATCAAAACTCTTTATTAAAATCTTTAATGCCCAAGGAACATCTGATTTAATTTTCTCTTTAAGAACTTCTTTTTTCTTTCTAACCTTAAGAACGGTAATATGATCCTTGGCCAAACTTGTTAACGCGTTTACAGCCATTTTAAGTGACATTTTATGATTTCTTTTCTTAACAAAATCAATTACAATCTCATCACCTGAAATACTCTTAATTTTACCAATTCCCCAGGCTTTATGGCTTACAAAACTTCCAACATCAAAAGAAATATGCTTTTCAAAATCAGCAATAGCGTCATAAACATTTCGCCAGCTCTGATTTAGATTTGAAAGTCTTACATATTCATCAAGTTGACTGTGAAAACTATACTTAGCCTTAAAACTTTCAGTAATTTCTTTTCTGGCCCAGGCATTCTGGGAATCATAAAGAAGTATATCTTTTAATATTTCTATACATCTGTCCCAGTTCTCATGATTCTTATGATAGAGATAAAGATCTTCTAAAAGCTGAGAAGCTCTTTCATTACTAATGTTAGTACTTACCTTTCTGTTAACATGATTAAAGAAATCAGTCTCATCCGGACAGTATTCAACCAATTTTCCCCATGTTTCTTTAACGTTTGTAAAAAGCTTTTTGTTAATGTATCTGTGTAGTGCTTTTTTATAAAGTTCTATAGCGCCTTCTATATCACCTTGTTCTTCACGCTTTTCAGCAAGAATCTTAACCATGTCAGCTTCGTCATAATCAATTTTTATGAGACGCTCCCAAACCTCGAACTTCTTTTCTTCTTCATTCTCATTTTCGTAACATTCACCAAGAGTACGTAATGCATATTTATTTTCACCATGTTCCAGAATACCATTACAAAGAAACTCCACAATTGTCCATTTGTGGTTATCTGCAAAAATTGTAATAAGCATGACAAGGTTTGTGTCATCTATAAGCTGACGACGTAATCCAAGAATTCCGGAAATATATAGCGCGGCGATACTGTTTTTTGTATGAGTGAGGTGTTCATCACAAAGCTCTTTTACTTCAGACTGAACTTCTTCTTCGTATGCGTATTTAATTAATGCGTCTAGTTCCTTAAAATTGCTTATAGAATAATTATTGAGCGTAGCTCTCGTCCATTTTTCTTCATTTAAAATCTCGGTTATTGTTTTTACACAATCTGCGGACATCATTTACTCCTGATAGTTAGTTAATATACTCCATAAAGATCTCATTGTTGATCTTCTTTATCTTTCTTAGAATATCTTCAATCTTTCCGCGATCTTCTCCAACGCAGATATAATGATCGATAAGTCTAAAATAATAATTTAATAATCTGGGTACAGTCTCCGTTACTGTACTTTCATCTAAATCAAGTCTGTTTTCGTAGGAAAAAATAGACTGCTTTAGTTTTCCAAGTTCAAGAGGTTTAAGCTCCCTCTTAACGTTAAATACACCATAAATTACGCCATACACTGGCAACCATTCTACAGCTTCGGAATCTTTAACACCTTTGTTCTTCATCTCGTCCAAAAGACGTCTGATCATCATTGACTCAAGGAATTCCAGTTCAATACCGGCAGGATCCAGAAAAAAAGCCTCTCTAAAAAAAATCTTAGCAGGCTTCAGCTCATTAATTAGAGCATAGCTATCTGCCAATTCCGCAATCACTGCAGAATCTTCTTTTTTCTGCTGAAATGTCCTCTCTAAAAAACTGATAGCATTTTCATAGTCGCCAATGCTTTTGTAACAACGACCAATTCTGAAAAGGATCTCTGCGTCAGTTCCGCCTGAATCATAAAAAACCTTTTCATACAGGTGTAAGGCCTCTCCGAAACACCATTGTCTGATAGAGTTCAAACATTTCTCATCAGATTCAACAAATCCGCGATAAAACGCTGAAAAGTTTTTCCATTCCTTTAAAAGGAATTCTCCTTTTGCAAAAGGTTCTGTTACTGATAAAAGACGTTTCTCTCTGGCCTTCCAGAAATTTGCACACTTCAAGCCGCAGATAACATTTTCATCCTCGAAATCTATTGAGAGCGCTTCATCTAATTTGTCAGCAGACTCTCCAAACAAGCCTTTATTAAAACAGTTATATGCTTCATCAAGGAGAGATGTTTTAATAGCATTGTTCATGTGCGTCTTTCATTATAACATGTGGTTATTTTTAGTCAATCATGTGAATTAAATTAGATTTATAAAGAAATTATAACTTTTCTGTATTTTAGCATATTATTGCACCTTTTACACAATTTTGGTACTTTTTATTTATGAGTTACA
>JAQQAK010000332.1 GCA_028527945.1 Spirochaetaceae bacterium | reverse complement strand
TAACAAATAAAAAAGACGTTCAATTTCTAAGTTTTTTGTTTTAAATAATGATGTTTTTCAAAGACAAAAGAAACTTAATTATTTTCAGAGAAAGAAATAAGAGCGGCCTTATAGAATAATTCTCTCAGTTTTTTTAATTGACAATTTTTTGTATATCTTTAATAATTCTATTGTAAATCTTAATTATTTTAATCAGGAAAAAAATAAATGAAAAAACATAAGATTGTTTTTATTTTCACTAATGCAGCTGTATGGTTTACATCATCTATAATGATAGCACTTAATTGTGGCGATT
Organism: Spirochaetaceae bacterium; assembly: GCA_028527945.1. Classification (GTDB taxonomy): domain Bacteria; phylum Spirochaetota; class Spirochaetia; order UBA9216; family UBA9216; genus Thalassospirochaeta. Next base: position 6,480 of record JAQQAK010000332.1, on the reverse strand, counting down.
ATCATTCAGCGGCCTCAACTTTTTTGCAGGTATTTTTACATGTTGCCATAATCAGTGCAATTTTCACCATACCTGTAATTATTCTGTCATCCTTTTTCAGTAAAGTTTTCGATCAAGATTTTAAAGAAAACGTTGCTGAAGATTTAGATAAAATTGGAAAAATGCCGTTCGCCTATTTTTTAATGCATTTTATAATTCTTGCAGTATTTGTTATAACTCTTTACTTTACAAAGACTTTCTTAGGAATTGAAGAGACATTAATACATAATTTTGTTTTAATGACAATTTGCTGGGGAGTTCTTGGTAATGGAAATATTTATCAGTTAACAGAAAAAATAACGCTTTATTTTTTGGCAAATAAAAAGATAACAACTTATCCTGAAGACTTCAGATATAAAAGGCAGTCGGCCAAAACTATAATAATACCACTCTTGTCATCATTTGGTGTTGTTTTATATACAGGAACAATGCTGGCAGGTCTTTCTCAACGCTTTGGAAACATTTACGATACTCCCGGAGCTATATTCACACAAAATATGATTTTCCTAGCTCTTTATGTAGCGCTTTTATCTTTAGAGTTTATAAATTGGTCGCTTAACATTCAAAGATCTTTCAAGACTGTAATAACAAGACTCGACATGCTGGTTTCTGCTGATAAAGATCTTACTCAAAAAGTTTACATAAACTCAGTTGATGAAATAGCAACAATAGGCGGACTTATTAATAAATTCTCAGATGGACTTGCAACAAGTATTGCTGATGTTAAAGCTGTTGAGCAGGAACTATCATCTTATGGTAATGATCTTTCCAGAGTAAGTGAAGAATCTGCTACAGAGGTAACACTTCTTAAAGACGAAATGCAGACTATAAACAGCAAGTCTAAAAACCAGCTATCCAGTATTGAAGAAACATCAAGTGCTGTAGAAGAGATAAACAGTAACATAGATTCATTCAATAAACTAATATCAGATCAAGCTGCCAATGTTTCAGAAGCTTCATCATCTATAGAAGAAATGGCTGGAAACATTTCATCAATAGATAATTCTATAGGAACCATGACGAGTGAATTTCAGGAGTTGGAAGATATATCTCAAAATGGTGCGGCTATTCAGAATAAGGCTCATGAAACTGTTATAAATATTTCAACAAAGGCTGAAGAACTTATAAACGCAAATAAGGTAATAGGCGCAATTGCCGCGCAGACTAATTTACTTGCAATGAACGCTGCTATAGAAGCAGCCCACGCAGGAGAAGCCGGAAAGGGGTTTGCTGTTGTAGCAGATGAAATACGTAAGCTTGCGGCAAACTCTGCTGAAAACTCTAAATCAATAAACTCATTAATAACAGAAGTTCAAGATGTAATTGGCAGCGTAGTTGAAACTTCTAACTCTTCACGTGAATCTTTCGGAAAGGTTCACTCTAAAATAGAGTCAACAAACAAGCTTGTTATGGAAATTGAAGATATGATTTCTGAACAGAAAGAAGGAACAAAACAAATACTGTTAGCCCTTACACAGATAAATGAGATTACAGCACAGGTTCAAAGCGGAGCGGCTGAAATGGATTCAGGAAATAAGAGAATACTAAAAGAAACAATAGAGCTAAAACACAGCGCTGATGATGTTTCTGAAAGTATAAACTCTATGACCAGCGGGTTGTCCAGCCTCACTTCTCAGGTACAAGATGTTGCTGGAACAGCTGACAAAACCGCTAAATCAATAGACACAATTAATAACGCGGTAAATAACTTCAAAGTTTGATAACATTCTATACAACAAAAAAAAGGCCGCTCAGGGTATTTCCCCGGGCAGCCAAATATTAAAACAAAAACAATCTTCTATTTAACAACAACTCTGAAGTAGCGCTTCTTTCCAGCCTTAAGCATTATTTCGCCGTCTTTAACAGCATCACTGCCTACAACCGCGTTAATATCCTTAATTTGCTCTTCATTTACACGGGCTCCGCCCTGCTGAACAAGGCGTCTGGCCTCTCCCTTGGAAGCACAAAGACCTGTTTTAGCAAATAAATCCATTATGCCTATACCAGCTTCAAGATCGGCAGCCGCAATTTCTACAGATGGAATTGCATCCTTGTCGGCAGCACCTCCGACAACAGAGAAAGCAGCCTTGGCAGCTTCAAGAGCCTTGTTGGCCTCTTCTTCACCGTGAATAATCTTTGTCTGCTCGTAGGCAAGCCGTTCCTTGGCCTTGTTTATTTCAGCGCCTTCCAAAGCCTCAAGTTCGGCAATCTCTTCTATTTCAAGGAAGGTGAAAAACTTCAAAAACTTACCAACATCAGCGTCAGCAACATTTCTCCAGTACTGAAAAAACTCATAAGGGCTGAACATTTCAGGATCAAGAAAAACAGCGCCCTTTTCTGTCTTGCCCATCTTCTTACCGTCAGCACGGGTAACAAGCGGAAAAGTAAGCCCAATAGCCTGAGCTTCAGAACCTTCGACACGACGGATAAGCTCAATACCGGAAACAATATTTCCCCATTGATCATCACCGCCCATCTGAAGCTTACATCCGTAATCCTGATGAAGCTTTAAAAAGTCGTATGACTGTAAAAGCTGGTAGTTAAACTCAATAAAATTAAGGCCACGCTCGAGACGCTGCTTGTAAGATTCAAAACTAAGCATACGGTTTACAGAAAAGTGAATACCAATATCGCGCAAAAACTCAATGTAGTTAAGCGGTCCCAGCCAGTCATAGTTGTTAACCATAAGGGCTTTGTCGTCTGTAAAATCGAGAATACATCCAAGCTGATCTTTTATCGATGCAGAGTTCGCCTGAATCTGCTCAAGTGTAAGCATCTTACGCATATCACTCTTGCCGGAGGGGTCTCCTATCATCGATGTACCACCGCCAACAACAGCAATAGGTCTGTGCCCCGCCTTCTGAAGGTGATGCATAGCAAAAAGAGGAACCATATGTCCGACATGAAGGCTCGGTCCGGTTGGATCTACCCCAGCATAAAGAGTAACCTGTTCTTTGTTCATTAAACTTTCAAGCGCATCCATATCAGTACACTGCTGAATAAAACCACGCTCTTTTAATACTTCAAGGCCTGACTTAGCCATAATTAATTCTCCAATATAATTTAAACGTGAAGTTTTCACGCTTAGCGAAAACTTCTAATTAAAAATTATAAAAGCAGCTTCAGGCGCGCTTATAATTTTTAATAGCTTTCTTGATGGTAGGAACTAACTCGTCAATACCTACCCTGACCTGCTCCATTGAATCTCTCATTCTGAGTGTAACTGTTTTATCTTCTTTGGTATCATAGTCTACAGTCACACAGAAAGGAGTTCCAATTTCGTCCTGACGCCGGTACCGTCTACCAATAGCGCCGGACTGGTCATAAAACGTGTTAAAGTCGTCACGCAGCTCTTCTTCTATACTGTGTGCCAACTCCGAAAGCCCGTCCTTTTTTACGAGCGGAAATACCGCTACGGTGATAGGTGCAATATTCGGATGAAAATGCATAACGGTACGGATATCAGGCTTACCCTTTCCATCCACACCAAGGTCCTCTTCCTCGTAGGCGTCGGACAAGATCATCAATACAGAACGTGTAAGCCCTGCTGATGTTTCTATTACATAAGGAATAAATCTTTCCTTTGTTTCTTCTTCAAGATAATTAATCTCTTTACCACAATACTCACTGTGACGAGAGAGATCAAAATTAGTACGATTATGAACACCTTCAAGCTCACTGAAACCAAATGGAAAATCAAATTCGATATCGTAGGCGTCCTTGGCGTAGTGGGCAAGCTCATCAGGCCCATGCTGATGCCAGCGGATACTTTCAGGGTGAATACCAAGCTTGTTAATGTAGTAGTTCCATCTCTGTTCTCTCCAGTAATCAAACCACTTGTCATCCTCGCCCGGTTTAACAAAAAACTGCATTTCCATCTGCTCAAACTCGCAGGTTCTGAAAATGAAGTTCTTGGTGGTAATCTCATTTCTGAAAGCCTTACCTATCTGGGCAATACCAAAAGGAATCTTTACCCGGCTTGACTGCATAACATTTTTGAAGTTAACAAAAATACCCTGAGCAGTTTCAGGTCTCAAATAAACTACAGATCCATCATCGGCAACAGGCCCCATATGTGTTTGAAACATAAGGTTAAACTGTCTTGGCTCAGTAAGTTCTCCACCACAGTTTGGACACTTCTTTGAATCAAGAGCCTCAGGCTCAAGATGATCTGCCCTAAAACGGGTTTTACATTCCTTACAGTCTACAAGCGGATCTGAAAAGTTTTCAACATGGCCTGAAGCCTCCCATACACGGGGATGCATCAAAATAGCCGCGTCAAGACCAACGATATTATCATGCAGCCTGGTCATCTCTTTCCACCACGCGTTCTGAATATTATTTTTAAGCTCTACTCCAAGCGGACCGTAATCCCAAGCAGAGCTTAAGCCACCGTAAATTTCGCTTGACTGATATACAAAACCCCTGCGCTTACACAGAGATACTAATTTATCCATAGTTACATTGTCTGACATCTTATTCACCTTTATTTCGGAAATGAGGTTATAAAATAGATCAAATTAGACTTTTTTTCAAGCACGCTCAAAAACATTAAAGATAGAAAGAGCATCTACAACGCCCCTCCTTGGCGAGAAGATTCTTAAAAAATAGAAAAGGACTTGAGTCACTTGCAAAACTATACTAATTTTGTAAATGGCTGAGTTTTATCAAGAAGCCATCGTACAGGCTAAATATGAAAACAATAATTTTGGACGAATCAAAAATAACCGGAACGGACTCAATTCAAAAAATAATAAACTCATGTGCTGAAGAAACCTTTCTTGAACTTATAATAAAATCCGGCAGGTACCAAATAGAACCGCTAATTCTCAGATCAAACATGAAACTACATCTTGAAAAAGGATGTATTCTAAAACTAACAGATAATTTTTCTTTCTATCCGCCAATTTATACAAGATGGGAAGGAATAGACTGTTACGCCATGCGTTCCGGCATTTTTGCTGAGAATTGCAGTAATATCATAATATCAGGCTCAGGAATAATAGATGGCCAGGGGCAGAAATGGTGGAAGGCATATAGAGAAATCAAGAATAACAAAAATTCTGAAACATTAGCGGAAATAAGAACACAGCTTCTCGATTTGAATAAAAATATAACAACCGCGTCAGGCGGAGGTGGAAGAGAAACCGGATTTCTCAGACCAAGCCTGATACAAATAAAAAACTGCGAAAAAGTAATTATAGAAAACATAGGCTTACAAAATTCTCCTTTTTGGAACACCCACATTCTTTACAGCAGTAAGGTTGATATTAAAAATGTAAGATTCAATAATCCGGCAAATGCTCCCAACACAGACGGCCTTGATATTGATTCAAGTAAAGACGTAAACATAGAGGGCTGCTTTTTCAGCGTAGGCGACGACTGCTTATGCCTTAAATCAGGAATGGAAACAGATAAGGCCAGCGTATGCGGAAATGTTAAAATTAAAAACTGTACAATGAAAAACGGGCATGGCGCTGTTGTTTTTGGCTCTGAAACTTCCGGCGGTATAGAAAATATTGATATTGAAAACTGCTTTTTTAACGGAACAGATAGAGGAATAAGACTAAAAACCAGACGCGGGCGCGGTGGATTTATCAAAAATATTCATATAAAAAATATAGAGATGAACTCTGTAATATCGCCCATTGTTGTTAACATGAACTACAGCTGCGGAGCAAAGCCTGAAGAACTAAGCTTCCTTTCTGATACAAAACCGAGGCCGATTAATAAAACAACTCCGGTTATTGAAAATATTACTATAGAAGATATTGCCGCACTTAATGTAACTTCTTCTGTCGGCTTTTTTTCTGGCCTTCCGGAAAGCCCAATAAAAAATATTGTAGTCAATAATTTAGAAGTTGAATTTAATTCAAAGTCTCCTTTAAATAATCCGGCTATGGACTTTTTTAATACAAAGGCAGAGAGCCCCGCAATTATCTTGTCAAATATAGAAAACTATAATATTACCAATATTGAAATAAAAAATTATACAGGATCAATCGTAAAAAATGAAAGTAATAGATAATTATATAGAACAAATGCTGCAATCTACACCCAATTTCCCACTATGGAACCAGGAAAGAATAAGAGCAAATAAAAAAGCCGGGTGGAACTATATAGACGGCTGCATGTTGACAGCCTTTATAAAACTGTATGAAAGAAAGAATGATGAAAAATATTTGAGGTTTGTAAAAAATTACATTGATTTTTTTATAGAAGAAGATGGAAACATAAAGACCTACAATAAAACCGATTTCAACCTTGATGATATAAATGAAGGAAGAATACTTTTTACCCTGTATGATATTTTCGGCGATGAAAAATATAAAAATGCCATGCGTCTTCTTTACAGTCAGCTTGAAAAACAACCCAGAACAATAGAAGGTAATTTCTGGCATAAAAAAATATACCCTAATCAGGTATGGCTTGATGGCTTAT
>JAQQAK010000331.1 GCA_028527945.1 Spirochaetaceae bacterium | reverse complement strand
TATTATTGCCGCTGTTGTATTCTTTTTTAATAGAAAAGCATCAACTGAAGTCGTAAGCATAAAATCATACACAAAAGCAAAGGTATATTCCGGAGAGCTAACTTCTACTACAGAAGCAAGCGGAACAGTTGTTTTACCTGTTGAAGTAACACTTACCAGCACTGAAGACGGATATGCTGAGGAGCTTTATGTTGAAGAAGGAGACTCAATTACTCCAAACGATATTCTTGCAACTCTTGATGTTCCTGATCTTGAAGATCAGAGAGATGAACTGACCGTAAGCCTTGAACAAGCAAAAATTGAACTTGAATCAATAAAAATTCAAAATAAATTTACTCTGAGAGATTTGAAAATAGAAATAAGCAGACTCAAAGAGGATGTAAAAGATCAGGAAGACGATGTAGCTGATCTTAAAAAACTTACAGAATTAAAAAGTTCACGCCAAACAGATCTTGATGACGCAATAGATGCTCTTCAGGATTTATATGATGAACTTGAAGATGACAAACAGGATCTGGAAGACGCTCAAATCACAAATGAAATAGATGTCCGTAAACAGGAAGCTTCTATTAATATGATACAAACAAATCTTAAAACTGTTGAAGATAAAATTGATGAAACAAAAATACAAAGCCCTATTAGCGGAGAGGTTTTAAGTATTAACGAAGATCTTGCGATTCCTGGAAGCCCTATCGAACAAGCCGATGAACTGATTATTGTAGCAGATCGAAGTAAATCATTTATAGATTTCGATGTATATGAACAATATACTGATCAGCTTGAAATTGGTGATGAAATGACTGTAACAATTGGCTCAGACACAATGAGAGCCAAAATTGTGAAAATTGGAAAAATAGCAACAATGGATGATGATGGACTTGCCGCTATGGTTACAGTACGAGCAAAGCCTGAAACAGAAGAAACACTCACTCCGGGAGCGTCTGCCGTAGCAAGCATTACATTGGGAGTTCAAAATAATGTATTGATGCTTCAGAGAGGAGCATATCTTACAACAGGAAACCAGAAATGGGTGTATAAAATTAAGGGTGACAAAGCTTATAAAACTTCTGTGACCTTTGGAGAAATACAGGGGACAGAAGTTCAGATACTGAGCGGCTTGTCAGCTGGAGATAAAATAATAACAAGTAGTTACCAGAGCTTCATTGATGAAGATGTTATCGTATTAAAATAAATTATCCTTTCATTTACAGGAGAAGAAAATATGCTAAGACTAGAAAATATCTGTAAACAATACGATCTTGGAGATACCAAGGTTGATGCGTTAAAAAACATATCACTTGAAATTAAACGGGGTGATTACGCGGCCATAATGGGCCCTTCAGGATCAGGAAAATCAACAATGATGCACATCATAGGCATATTAGATTCTGCGACTGGCGGGAAATACTATCTTGAAGATTATGACATAACAGCCCTGCCCGATAAAGAACAGGCAAGAATAAGAAACAAACACTTCGGATTCATATTCCAGAGTTTTAATCTGTTTCCTGAACTTTCAGCAATGGAAAATGTAATGCTCCCAATGACATATGCCGGAATCCCGGTAAAAGAAAGAAAAGAACGAGCAGCAAAACTTTTATATGAAGTAGGACTAGAACACCGGATGACTCACCTTCCCACAATGCTTTCAGGAGGAGAACAACAGAGAGTAGCTATAGCACGCTCTCTTTCTAATGATCCGGATCTAATTCTTGCGGATGAACCCACCGGAAATCTTCCTTCTGACAAGGGGGAAGAAATCATGGAAATTCTTGAATCACTCAACAAGCGTGGAGTTACAGTTGTAATGGTCACTCATAATCCATCACAGGGAAAACGCGCAGGTTATGTTATAGAACTCAGAGACGGAGAACTTTGCAGTTCATCGACCAATGGAGACAGTAATGTTTAATGAACCTGTTAAAATAATACTACGCCGCTTCCGCGACAGAAGCCTTGAGTCGGGCCTTCTAATAATTGCGGTAGCCCTTGGTATAGGAGCATTTTCTGCTGGACTATCTCTGATAATGAATACAATTAAATTTTCAAATGAGATAATGAGCTCTCCTGAATATAAAGAACTTGTTGTAAGCACAAGAAGCAATGCCAATGAAATGGATGTTCCAGTAAAAGAAAAATTAGTAAATGAGACAGCAGTTTTGACATCAGAAGATCTTGAAGCCGCAAATCTGGCTCCTGATGTTGAATGGGCCTATGTTCAGAATCATAGTATGTTAATGCTGATCTCAGCAGACTCAAGTTCCAATAACTTTGGACCGCCCGGAGGAATGGGTGCACCACAAGGTGGAATGGGAGGCCCTCAGGGAGGAGGCCCGGACAACGGACAAGCACCACCAGACGGAATGGATAACAATCAAGATGAACAAGGCGGCCCCGGAGGCCCGGACTTTCACCGAATGTCAGAAGAAGAAATAGCAGAAGCAAAGGCTGATGCTGATATAATTTTATCTGATCTTGAAAGAGTTTCAGGCTTTGAAGTTACACCTCAATTTTTTAACTCATGGAACATTGAAGCGGCTGAAGGCAGCTTATTTTCAACGTCAGATCTGAGAGGAACAGACAATATTATAGTTCTCGGCTCAGAATTCGCGAAGCTTTTGGCTGGAGATGATATGAAAGTATCGGATCTGCTTGGAAAAAAACTCCTTGCAAGAGGGGGGTATCAGACAATAGTAGGGATTCTAAATCCGGTTTCAGAAGAATATGACAGCAAATTCTTTAAACCATATAGAGAAGACAATGGCGGAATGAGAGGTCTTAGACGGGGATTCATGGACACAAGGCTGCGCTTTGCGGTTGAAGATCCTGAGCAGCTCGATTCAACAGAAACCCAACTTCAAAACTGGTTCACATCTCAGTTTGGTGATGCTCAAATTGTTATTTCAAACCCAAGAGCAGAGGCAGAGCAGCTTGTTGCCCGAAACACAGGTATTGGTATTTTAATACTCTTTTTATCAGCTGCCGGATTCTTTATTGCTCTTGTAAATGTTTCAAACATTCTAATGAGCCGAGTTCTAAGAATGAAAAAAAATGTAGGAATACTTATGGCTCTTGGTGCTTCAAGAAAAGATATAAGAAACCTGTTTTTATCAGAATCGTTACTACTGGCAGTATCTGGAGGCATAGCAGGTGTAATACTGGCTGTACCTCTTAGTAATTACATGGAAACCGCTGCAGGAATAACATCCGGCTCATGGCTTTTCATTGCGGCAGGAGCAATAATAGCTGGGGTACTTACCTTTGTATTTGGACTGATACCGGCAAGGCAGTTTATGAAAATTGATCCAGCAATTGCAATGAGGAGCGTATCATGAACAGATTTATTACTATGATTCTAAGGCACTGGACAAAATCACCTTTAAAAATAATTCTTACCCTTCTCGCTGTAGCTCTTGGAACAGGAATACTGATACTTTCTCTTTCTGCAAGTAAAATACTCGATAATGAGATTTCTGAAAAACTTAAATCCAACGGCGTCATACTCTATGTTACAAACGGGACGTGGAATAGCGAAGGAAGAATTGAACAGAATACACCAATTGAATGGGACAGAAATGCTCCTGATATATTAATAAGTGATGTAGACTCTATAAAAAATGCCGCTATTATATTTAGACTACCATTTGACCAGATAACCACAGATGGTAAAAGCTACGATCTAAGATCTCTTGTAGGCTCCAACACACAATATCTTGATGTCTTTGGACTAGATCTTATAGCCGGTGCACCTATGACTGAACAAGATATTCAGATGGGACAACGCAAGGTATGGCTCTCTGAGGAGACAGCAAATATTCTTTACGGCTCAGCAGGAAATGCTATTGGTAAATACATAAAACCGCCTGGAGAAATGATGAACAGAGGCCCCGGCAGACGTAAGCAAAATGTTATTATCAGCTACACAGTAACAGGAGTTTATGAAACTCCATCAGAAATAGCCCGAAGAGCATATGGAATCGGCGATATGGTATTTCCATATACTTCACTGATGCCTTCAGGAAGTAATATAACTGGAATGATGGATTTTATGGCAGGTCTCTTTGTAATAAGAAGCGAAGGAGCATCTGCGGAGCAAACATCATCAGCAATCTATCAGGTACTAACTTCAAGTTATGGAGATGATATAGATATTCTTACCTGGGAAGGTTCTTTAAGCGGAGAATCTGATTATATGGAAGAGCTGAGAAACACTGTAAGCATGTTTAAAGTCTCTGTTAACATACTTGGAATTGTTCTTCTTTTAACAAGCTCAATAGGTATTTTCAGTATAATGGTTGTTGAATCATTAAGCAGAAGACGTGAAATAGCGCTCGAAAGAGCTCTTGGAGCATCTCAAAGGCATGTTGTAGTGGAGTTCTGGAGCTGGTCCCTTACTTTGAGTTTGGCAGGGGCTTTAATTGGTGTAATACTGGCATTCATTCTTGCAAAACCTGTTATGAATAATCTATCTCCGCTTTTAGGAGAGATCTCCGGAGACTTTTCAAATAATTCAGGAATAAAAATCCAGGCACTTATTTCTGCAATAGCCATGGCTGTAGGCTTTGGCGGAGTCCTGGGCCTTCTTCCTGCTCTTTCAGCAGTAAAAGGAAATATAGCAGAAATAATAAGGGAGTTCTAATTTCCAAAAGCCTTACAGGCCTTTGGAAATCTCTTTAGAGGGTTTATGGCAAAAAATATTTATACGTTACCATTTATTGTTGTCTTTGTATTTTTTATCAATTTTTTTGCGTTTTCAGAAACTATAGACAGCATTGGCAAGGCCGAGGAGACTGCACTTCTTAACAATCTTGATTACAAAACAGCTGTGCTCGAAGTTTTACAGGCTAAAAATGATCTTGAAAGTTTTTTTAAAGTTTCAGATTCAAGTCTCAGTCTTGCAGGCAATTACGCATATGAAACTAATAACTCAGACTGGGGATGGGATGCGGCTTTAACATTACCTGTAATTGAAAAACTAAGCATAGGCGCTGAAATAAATCAGGATTTGGATACCACAGTCAGCATAAACCTTAGCCCTCTCGCACACTCTTCCGATGTTGAAACAACAAAACTTGAATACCAGAAAAAAATAGCTTACGCAAAACAAGTCGCCGAAGAAACTGCTGTTTCAGCTGTAGAGGCATATCTTGACTGGGCAGAAGCTAAAGCTGCACTTGAAGTAAAAACAACAACTGTAGCTGTAAAAAAAACTTTATATGAAGATGAAAAGGTTCGACTTGATATTGGAGAATCTGATCTGGATGATGTGCGTGACGCTTTTACAGAATGGTCAGACTCACGAACAGCACTTAATACAGCTATAACAACATTACAAAGTTCTGAAACAGAATTGTATCAAGTATTAAATATAGATCCTGAAAAAATTACAATTAAACCACCGTCAGAAAATAGTTTAAAAACAGAAATCAAAACATTATCAGATAGTATAGACATTGATTCTCTATCAATAAGTAACAACTATAATGTTTTAGATGCTGATACAACAGTAAAAAAACTTGAACTCGAATTGAAAAACACCTGGATTTTTGATCCTGACCTAAGCGTAAAAAGTGCTCTAACTATTTCACAAGAAACTTCAACTCCAGAAATAACTGCTACCGCAGCCTTAAGCTTTGGACTCGACGACTGGCAAGCTTCAGACAGGCAAGAACTTAAGTCTGAACTTGATATAAGCCGTCAGCAATATACACAGACAATACGTACAGAGCAGCTAAATCTTCAGCAGGCAAAAACAACTTCTGAAACCGCAATAATAAATTATTCAGTAGCAGAAGTTGAGCTTGAACAGGCAAAAGAGCTTTTAGATGAAGCTGAATATTTAAATAAAATAGGAGAATATTCTCAAGCCGAGGTTGATGAAACAGAGCTTGATTACCAGAAAAGTAAAAATTCTCTTTTTAGCGCGGCAGCTGACCATTATACAGCTCTTAGAAAATTAAAAAGCTACTCAGAATAGACTGTACAAAACAAAAGTGTCTGCAATTTTTGGCTGGTAATGTTTCAACTTTTAGATATAATAATATCAGGAAATAACAATGATAGAAAATCAGAAAATATTAATTGAAAAGGCATACGAAGCAGGGTTTGAAGCTGAAAAAGCTTATGGCGGATGTGCTCAATGTACATTAATTGCGGTATTTAAGACCTTGGGTATAGAAAATCCGTCTATTGTAAAAGCAGCCTCAGGACTTGCTGGCGGAGGTGGGCGAATGTGCGATGGAGTCTGTGGAGGTTATTCCGGCGGAAGCCTTGCTATGTCTCTTGTTTTTGGAAGGCGTGCATCTGCAATGGATGCAGACAATGATGACAAAATAACTTCAATGGAAATGACTGTAAAGTTACGAGAAACTTTTATAAAAGAGTTCGGTAGTGTAAATTGCGGAGACATACACAAAAAGCTTTTTGGACGAAATTATAATATGTGGAGTCAGATAGAAATTGATCAGTTTAACGCCGATGGCGCCCACGAGCAAAAATGTACCAGTACTGTTGGGAAAGCTGCAGCCGCCGCGGTAAAAATAATTCTTGAAGAAGCCGAAAAAAGAGAAATGTCATTAGAAGATATAAGACAAAAAACAACTGATTAAAAGGACAACTCCAAGTAAATATAGAAAAGGCTTTTGAAGTTTATAGACTCAAAGAAGAATAACGCTTTCATAATGGCCATAGACTAAAAGCTGATAAATATACTATTATTAAGACGCTTTCAAAACTCAGTTAGTTTAGAAACAACTTTGAAGAAGAAATTACAACTACAAATAATTATATACAGAATAACAAGTTGTAAAATTTTCTTCGTTTACATTAATGACGCTATTTTAGGTTACATAAAAATTAGCAGGCATCTGAATCAATTGATACGGATGCCTTCAATATTATAAAGGTTTTAAAACTGCCGCATTATCAATGCTGAAAAATAAGTAAGCAATAGGCAGATTTTTTTTAAAGGAGACCAAAGATGGTTAAGGTAGGATTCATCGGATGGAGAGGAATGGTCGGCTCAGTTCTGATGGAAAGGATGCTTTCCGAGAATGATTATGACGGCTATGAACCTCTTTTTTTCTCAACATCACAGGCTGGACAAGCAGGTCCTAAAATTGGCAAAGACGTTCCAGTACTCGCAGACGCTATGGACATTGATACATTGTCCAAAATGGATATCATAGTTACGACACAGGGAGGCTCTTACACTAAAGAAATTCATCCAAAACTTAGAGAATCCGGATGGAACGGTTACTGGATTGACGCTGCCTCAACTCTCAGAATGGAAAAAGACAGTATAATTATACTTGATCCTGTAAACCGTAAAGTAATTGATGAAGGACTTTCAAAAGGAATTAAGGACTATATTGGAGGAAACTGCACAGTATCTTTAATGTTGATGGGACTTGCAGGCCTATTTGAAAACGATATGGTAGAATGGCTGACTTCTATGACATACCAGGCAGCCTCTGGCGCTGGAGCCAAAAACATGAGAGAACTTGTAAAACAGATGCAGGTAATAGGAAACGCATCACCGGATCTTGATAACCTCTCTTCAGCAATACTTGATCTTGATAAAACAATAACAAGTACAATTAGAGATAAATCTTTTCCTACAGATAATTTTGGAGCACCTCTCGCGGCAAGTCTTATTCCATGGATTGATATTCCTATGGAGAACGGCCAGACAAAAGAAGAATGGAAAGGTATTTCAGAAACTAATAAAATTCTTGGTAGAGAAAACTCTATAATCCCTATAGACGGTCAATGCGTAAGAATCGGCTCAATGAGATGTCATAGTCAGGCTTTTACAATAAAACTCAAAAAGAACGCACCGTTAAACGAGATTGAAGATATTATTGCTTCACATAACGAATGGGTAAAACTTGTTCCAAATGAAAAAGAAGCTACTCTGAAAGAGCTCTCTCCGGCTTTCGTCAATGGAACTCTTACAGTTCCAGTTGGAAGACTAAGAAAGATGAACCTTGGAGATGAGTATCTTACAGCTTTCTCTGTAGGTGATCAGCTTCTTTGGGGAGCTGCTGAACCTGTAAGAAGAATGCTTAAAATAGCTCTTGAACACGTTGGTTAATTTTTTAAATAAAAAAAAAGACGCCCTTCAATTACAAAGGGCGTCTTTTTTTATCCTAAACTGTTTTAAGATAGAGCTTTTATTAAAAACAAAGAATAAAGAATCTGTACAGCCCAAACACAAACTCCAAGAAGAAGCGCTGTACTGCCATCCTGTTTTAGACTTTTGAAACTAATTTTCATACCTATTCCAGCCATTGCTACAATTAAGAAAAGTTCTCCGCAAGTTTTTAAAGCATTAACAATTACATCAGGAATAATACCAATTGAATTTATTACTGAGAATATTATAAAAGCTATGATAAATGGAGGAACTCCCGGCATGCTTACCTTGCCAGCAACTTTTGCGGTGTCTTTGTTTTTATAAAATATTCCAAGAATCAATACAAGTGGGGTAATCAACAAGACTCTACCCATTTTTATTACAATTGCGGTCTGCCCGGCCAGATCACCCATATTATATCCTGCAGCGGTAACCTGCCCCACAGCCTGAATAGTATTTCCTGCAAGGATTCCACCAAGCTGTTCAGTTATACCAGGAACTAAATATACAATTCCAGGTATGAGAAAAATACCTATTGTTCCAAGCAAATTTATTACCGCAATCGATAAACCAACATACTCATCCTTTGTTTTTATGACACCCTGAGCCGCTGCAATAGCAGAACTACCACAAACAGCATTTCCTACTCCAACAAGAAGACTGCATTCCTCATCAATTTTAAATATACGTCCAAGTAGAAGTGCAGTTAAAATAGTAATAGGCACTCCTGTTAGAATAGCTAAAAGTGGTAGAAAACCCAAGGAAAATAAAACTCGATAATCAAGACTAAAGCCCAAAAGCGCTATAGCAATTGAAAGAAGCTTCTTTTCACAAAATGTCTGACCTTTTTTGACAGAACTTGGCAAAGGGACAATATTGGCAATAAGTAAACCTATAATAATAGAAATAGTCACCGCGCCCAATGGGATTAATTTAGCCGCAAAAAATGAAACAGCCCCTATAACAACACATATTAAAATACCCGGTAAAAAAGCCATATAAACTCCGCCTTAAATAAGATACATAAACCTACAACATTATATACTTTATGTATATTTATATATTTTTATATTTACTTAAGTTATTTTTATACTTTATTATATTGATATGAATGATTACAGAATAAATACTATTCAGGCTGTTGTTGAAATGGGCTCTTTAAAAAAAGCATCAGAAAAACTTGGCCTAACCCAGCCCGCAGTGTCTCAGCATATTAAGTATCTTGAAGATTATTACGGGGTACCTTTTTTTGATCACATTGGACGAAAACTTGTTTTGAATGATGCTGGAAGGTTCTTTATAGAAGCGGCCAACAAATCAGACTTAGTTTTTCAAAAACTAAAAAAAGATCTTTCATTCATGAAGGAAGGACGCAAACAGTACGTTATTGGAGCCACTTTAACTATAGGAGAGTTTATTCTTCCACCACTTCTTGGAAAATACAAGGAGAGCCATCCTGAACAAAATCTTACCATTCATATAGAAAATACAGCTGCGGTCCTGGCTCTTCTTGATAAGGGAAAAATTGATCTGGCTCTTGTTGAAGGCCCATTTGAAAAAGAACGATATAAACACATGTTGTTTTTAGAAGATGAGATGATTTTTATTGGAAGCAGAAAATATATAAATAATGAGTCCAAAGCTATAGGTAATGAAGAACTTGCAAACTCTGAATTAATTTTACGAGAAGAAGGATCAGGAACAAGATTCTATTGGGAAAAATATTGCAGAGATCATAGAATTGCAGTTCCCAAAAGTTCGGTACTGATGGAAGTGGGAAGCCTAAGCGCTATAAAAGCGCTTGTTGAAGCTGGAATAGGATGCTCTGTAATGTCAAAAAGAGCAGTTAACAAAGAATTATTGCTTGGAACTATAAAGACACGACCTTTTAAAACAGGACCCTTATTCCGTGATTTGTATTTTGTATATAATCAGGATTCACCAGCCGGATTTATTGATAATTTTTTCACAGAAAGCATTAACTATTTATAAAAAAACGCCGTCTATAAAAGACGGCGCAATATATAGAAGCAGCTGTACAGCTGATTATCTATACTGTAACAATAGCTGCGTTAACAAGATCTTTGCAGTTATTATTTCTTTTATACGGTTTTAACTCTTTAAGGCCAGTTCCATAAATAGTGAATCCACAATCACGAAAACTATGCTCATCAAGCATATTTCTGGTATCAACAATAACACGTCCCTTCATCAAATTGTTTAAAAACTCCGGAGTTATCTTTTCATATTCTTTCCAATTTGTAAGAATAATAATAGCGTCAGCTTTTTTAACAGCATCATCAGCTGTATCAGCACAAGTGTACCCCTTCTTTTTAAAGTCTTTTATAAAATTGTATTCAGCTTGAGGGTCGTGAACCTTAACTTTTGCGCCTTTTTCAATAAGATACTCAACAACATTAAATGCCGCTGAATTTCTAACATCATCAGTATCAGACTTAAAGGCCAATCCCAGAACCGCAATATTTTTACTCTTAAGAGAACCGAGGGCTCTTTCCAGCCTCATTGCAGGTCTTACAAGTTGATGTTCATTCGATACTAATATTTCATTTACAAGACCAAGATTTACACCATGATAATCAGCAGCTTTAGCGATGCCCTTAATATCCTTCTCAAAACAACTCCCGCCAAAACCAGGACCTGCCTTCATGTAATTCTTACCAATTCTTGAATCAAGCCCCATTCCAATAGCAACGTCACGAATATCACCACCGACAACTTCTGAAAACTCAGCCAGTTCGTTAATAATAGCAAGACGCGAGGCAAGCATAACATTACTGCCGTATTTAATCATTTCAGCAGAAACTGTACTACACTTGAGTACAGGTACATCCATTTTACGTGCAACAGGATAATAAATATCATCAACAATCTTGGCTGCATCAAGGTTATTACAACCAATTACAAGCCGTTCTGGATGATAAAAATCATGAACAGCGGAGCCTTCCCTCAAAAATTCCGGACAAAAAATAATATCACTATTAGTAACATCAAGTTCCGCAGCATATTCTTCTCTTAACTTGTCAACAGTGCCAGGAGGTACAGTTGATTTAATAACTATAGTCTTTTTCTGAACCATATTATCTGTTATACAATCAAAAACTCTGCGAACCTGAGAAAGGTCAGCTCTTCCGTCAGACATTTCCGGGGTTCCAACAGCTATAATAATCAATTCATTTTTACTGACAGTTTCATCACTATCAGTTGTAAAATTAATCTTATTTGTAGTTAGCGCAGATTTTACAATTTTTTTTAATCCTGGTTCATAAAAAGGAAGATAACCTTTTTTCAATTCTTTTATTTTTCGCTGATCAATATCAACAGCAGTTACATTATGTCCAATATCTGCAAGTCCTGCAGCAGTTACTAAACCAACATAACCTGTACCAAAAACAGCAATATTTTTCTTCATACCTTATCCTCCCAAATAATTCGACATAATGCAGTAAAACAGCTCAAAATGTGATATTTGTTATAGAATTATTAAAATAGTTTTAAAATAATTCACTTGACACTATTCCTAACAAATTACTAATTTATAACTAATAGTTCACAAATGGAGCAGGCTTATTTTATGCTTATGGATGATATTAGAACGACAGTTGCTTTTGGAGTAGCAGGAGAAGGCCGGGGACACGCGGCAAGAACGATAGCGTTGTCCCAGAGACTTGGGGATCGTTTCCGAATAGTTATATTTGCTCCCCCTTCAATTAGAAGTTTTTTATCTGAGGGACTTCCTGACGCTGAAATCATTGACATTCCAGGTATTAACTTTCATAAAGAAAATCATGTTATTAAATATAGAAAAACGCTTTTAAAGAATCTGACAAATATTGGACGGATTCATCCTGATATAAAAAGAATTACAGCTTTAATGAAAGAAAATAGTGTTGATGCTGTAATATCAGACTTTGAGCCTTATACTGCTGTTGCAGCTAAAGAACTGGGACTGCCGGTTCTAAGCTTAAATCATCCTGGTATTGTTCTAAGATATTTTTCAATGATGCCAGACGCGCTTGCAGCCAAGCTTGCGGCCAAAATAATGATGCCCGCGGGAACTAAAGAACTATTGTGTTCGTTTTATGGTGGAGATGTAGGGCCTATTTTGAGACAGGAAATTAGAAATATACAACCTACAAAAAAAGATTATTATGTAGTTTATACAAAAGAGGAATCAAGAGGAGCAATCCTTGAAGCCTTAAAAAAATATCCAGAGAAGGAATTCAGAGTATTCCCTGATAAAAATATGGACTTTATAGAATCTTTTGCTAATTGTAAGGGAGTAATAAGCTCCAGTGGACACCAGATGCTTTCAGAATCTCTTTACCTTAAAAAACCTGTTTTGGCATTTCCACAAAAGATGCAGTTTGAACAACGTTTAAATGCAATAATGTTAGAGCAGTCGGGCTGGGGAATGGAAGGAAACATCAAAAAGATAGAAGACTCTCTTGATAAGTTTTTCAACTCTATAGAAAGCTTTCCTTTAGAGACAACTACTAATGAAACATTCCTGTTTACAGACTATACTCAGGCCGCCGCAAATTGTATTTCAGCTTTTGTCGAATCAGAGATACAGGCGTCTCCTGAAAGTCGGAAAAAACCTTTTTCATACGGCAGACATAGACCAGCAATAGTCCAGACAGCTTAGAACCTATAAATACACTCAGCCCCTTGCAGAAAGGCTATCCTCGCGGTTATGATAAGCCGGATGGAAAAGAAACAAAACAATAAAATATTAAAACCAGAGCTTCTGGCTCCGGCAGGAAACCTTGACTGCGCTTTAGCCGCATTTCAAAGCGGAGCAGACGCAGTATACGCGGGACTTGGACGTTTTAACGCTCGAGAAATGGGAGAAAACTTCAGTTGGGATGATATGTCCCGCCTTTCAGCCTATGCTAAAAACAACAATAAAAAGTTTTACCTCACTTTTAATACACTTATAAAAGAAAATGAAATAATAGATTTTGGACATTCAGTCGAACAAATAGAGAAATTAGCCCCAGACGCGGTAATCGTTCAGGATTTAGGTGTTCTTAGATTTTTACGCGAATATTTTCCATCTATTACCATACATGCCTCAACCCAAATGGGGATTCATAACAGCGCGGGAGTAAAGCTTGCCTCCAAAATGGGAGCTGAGAGGGTGATACTTGAAAGACAAATAAAACTTGAAGAATTAAAAGAAATTTGTAAGCAACCTGTTGAAATTGAAGTATTTATCCATGGAGCCCTTTGTTGCTCAATTTCAGGGCACTGCCTTTTTTCTTCATGGCTTGGCGGCTGGAGCGGAAACCGCGGACGCTGCAAACAGCCATGCAGAAGACGCTTTCATAGTGAAATAAATGGACAGAAAAAAAGTGGCTTTTTCTTTTCAACACAGGATTTTTACAGTCTGGATATGCTGGACGAGTTAAAAGAGGCCGGAGTCTGCTCTTTAAAAATTGAAGGACGTCTTAAAAAGCCAGATTACGTAAAAAGTGTTGTCTCAGCTTACCGAATGATGCTTGATACATCTCCAAGCGAGAAACCAGCGGCATTAAAAGAAGCAAGACAGATGTTGTCCTCTTCAAATGGAAGAAAATGGTCTCATGGCTTTTCTTCAAGCGAAGACATGCAAAGCCTAATACAGTTTAGTTCGGCTGGAGTATCTGGCCGGCTTGCCGGAAGTATTGATAAAACAGCTAAAAATGGGTTTCAGGTAGAAGTAATTCAGAGACTTCATGTAGGTGATCGTATAAGAATTCAGCCTAAATCAGGAGATGAAGGTCCTTCTATTACAATAACCAAAATGAGTATTAACAGAAAAAGTGTAATGAACGCTACAAAGGGTGCCAAAGTTTTTATTCACTGCGATAAAAATGTTCATCCACAAAGCCTTGTTTATAAAATTGGAGAAAGCCGCTCTGAATCTGTAAAACGACCGGCTAACCTACCCCTTTATAATCCGCCTATAAAAGTTAATCTTTCTGTAAAAGTAACAGAAGATGGAATTGAGGCAATTGCAAAATTGCCAGAGAGTTCTTCAGAAGTTTTTGAATGGAAACATACAGAAAAAATAGATTTGGCACAAAAACGTCCTCTTGAAGAACAGACAGTAGCCGAGGCTTTTTCAACAACAAGAAACGAAGCTTTAAAAGTTTCAGCTATACAGACAGAGATAATTCAACCTGAAAACAGCCAGGGATTTTTTATTCCGGCCGGAAATCTGAAAAAAATAAGACGCTCCTTCTGGGAATGGCTAGAGACTAAAGAGACTGTTGCTGAAGCGATAGCAAACAGAGCAAATGCTGTGAACTTTACAGAAACAGCTGAAGAAGACGCTGACTGGTTAAAGAAATTTAATAAAGATCTTCAAACTTATAAAGAAACAGCATCAACCTTGAAGAAAAAAGAAGCCCTCAAAGATGCTGAATTCGGAAAAAATAATTCAGCTAACTCAATAATAGTAAAAGATATTTCAAGCTTTTTAAATGAAGATCTAAAAGCTGACGAACTGCTTTTGCCATTTTTTTGCCCAGAAAATAATCTTGATTCATTAAAAACACAAATTAAAAAATCCTTTGAGAGAGGAATAAGAAGATATAGAATAAGTTCAATATATCAAATACAACTGCTTAATGAGGCTGTTGGCGATAACCTTGATGAAGTTTTTCTAAGCTCAACATTTCCACTTCCAGCAGCTAACAGTCTTGCCGCCAAAGAACTGCATAGCCTTGGCGTGAAACGTTGCCAAATATGGCTTGAACTTGATAAAGAAGCAATAGAGCTTGCAGCACAAAACTGGCCTGTAACCGCAGAAATGTATAGATACGGCAGACCATTCCTGCTTGCCTCTCGCGCCCAATTATCTGTTGAAGGACTTATTACCGACTCTCGCGGAAAAACTTTCGAAGTAAAAAAAGCTCCACTGCATGAACTCGATTTTTCAGAAAATGATGGTTTGAGTTTTATTTTTCCAACAGAAAATATAGCTTTACCGGAAATAAAAGACTGCGCTAATTATTACGAAACATTTAATGAAAAAAATGGCGGAGAGGAAACCAGCTTTAATTATGATTTCACACTTGTATAAAAGCACAGAAAACTTTTTTAATGAGAACATAACCTCTGTCAGATTTGCCTCCCCGGACTGGAAGCTTGAAGGTGGTAAATTGTTCTTTATGGGGTCCTGCTTTGCAGAAAACCTTTATAAGACAATGACAGATTTAAAACTTGATACCCAAATCAGTCCCTTTGGAAATATCTATAATCCTGAATCAATTCTTGAAGCGGTAAAACTAATTTCAGGTAAAAATAAAATTGATGCCAGTGATATTTTTGAAAATAATGCAAAATTTTATCATTTTATGTTTCATACTCAAAAGACAAGTGACTCAAGAGAAAAACTTTTTGCAGAAATAAATTCAGAACTTGAAGCGGCAAGATCATTTTTAAAATCAGCAGAAGCAGTAGTAATAACGCTTGGGACATCTTTTGTATATAAACTTGATAAAGATATAAGCCCTGCTTATAAAAAAGGTTCAATTGTAAACAACTGTCACAAACTACCGTCTAAAGATTTTGCAAGAGAAAGTTTATCTGTAGATACAGCAACAAAGGCACTAGAGGACGCAATCAAAGAACTTCTTTCGATCAATCAAAATCTCAAAATTATAATAAGTCTTTCACCTGTCAGGCATCTGCGTGACAATGCAACTGAAAACTCGTTAAGTAAAGCAACATTACGCTGTTCGATAGAAAATGTTGTAAGAAACAATAAGAGCTGGTATTTTCCATCATATGAAATAGTACTGGATGAACTAAGAGACTATCGATGGTACGCGGAAGACTTATGTCATCCAAATCAGAAAGCAGTAGATTATATAATTTCAAGATTCATAAGCAGTGTGTACAGCAAAAACTTTACAGAGTTCTTAGGCGAGTGGCTAAAAATTATAACAGATTTAAACCACCGCCCAATAAATCCTGAATCAGAGGGCTATAAGTCTTTTATAGATAAAACACTACAAAAACAGGACACTCTTTTGAAAAAGTATCCTGAAATAGACCTCAGAATTCAAGCTCTACAAAAATAGACTTTTTATGTATAAAGAAATCTTTTCACTTTAAGAGACGGAGTAAGCTCAAACGGTATCTCCTGCTCTATTATTTGGCTAAGGCGTGAAAAGTTACTTAAATTCTTGTTAATACTTTTTCTCAAATTCTCTAAAACAGCTTCTTTTTCTGCCTGTAAATTTGATAATCCTAACTTAATCTCTTCAAGATATTGCTTTAGTTTATCCTGATCAAGAAAAACTCTTGCGACAAGACCAGCCTGTTGTTTTAAGACTATACATTCAGCAACTAAAGGATTTGCCTTGAGTTCATTTTCAATCTCTTCAGGATAAATATTTTCACCGGCAGGACCAAGTATGAGGTTTTTGAGTCTTCCCTTAATAAATAAAGTACCACGCTTATCTATTAGACCAAGATCTCCAGTTTTGAACCATCCATCTTTAGTAAAGACCTGAGAAGTTTTTTCAGGATCTTTAAAATATCCCTGCATGACACTATCGCCTGAGGCCTGAATTTCACCTTCGCCAGAAATTCTTAGTTTAACATTTTTTAGGGCAGGTCCTACTGCCCTGAAGATTGTTTTAAAAGCTCCTGAACACGCAAGTACAGGTGAAGTTTCTGTAAGTCCATAACCAATTGCATAAGGAAATCTTGCCTCACGTAAAAACCTTTCAACAGTCTCTGAAAGCGGAGCACCGCCAATACCAAAGAACTTAAGCCTTCCTCCAAAGGTTTTTGAAAGTTTTTTTCCTATTACAAAACGGTTTAGAAGCATACGCAAAGGTGGTATTTTATAAACAAAATTTAATACAGCATTTTTAGAGATTTGCTGAAGTACAGAACTTTTATAGATCTTTTCAATTAGCAAGGGGACACTCAAAATATAGTGAGGCCTTACTTCTGCTATAGCCTTGAGCATTAATGTTGGGGATGGCTTCATTCCAAGATAAGTGATGTTAGCGCCTTCTATCATAGGCAGCATAAAACCTTGGGTAAACTCATACATGTGAGACAAGGGAAGAACCGACAACATTGAATCGCCACGTTCAAATTTCCCTACAGTTACAGAATCACATGTATTTGTCATTATATTCTTATGTGAAAGAAGCACCCCCTTTGAGGTTCCTGTAGTTCCGGAGGTGTAAATAAGGGCAGCAATATCATCCGGTTCATTAGCATTTACAATATCAATAGATTGTTTATACAAATTATCAGTTTTATCAAACAAAGGATTGTCATCAATAATGATGAAGTTATTATTTTTTACAAGCTCAGATTCATTAATTTTTGGAAGTAATTTTTTTGAGACAAAAATATATTTAGCCTCTGAATGTTCAAGAATACTGCATATTTGCTCTTCTGAAAAATCAGTCATTATTGGAACAGCAGTACAACCAATTGTTGTAATAGCAAGCCAGCACATTCCCCATTCTGCTCTATTTTCACTTAATATTGAAATCTTATCGTTTTTATATAAACCTTGTTCAGAAAGGTGATTTGAGAGATTAGAAATAACAGCAGAAGCCTCATCATAAGAAAAA
>JAQQAK010000330.1 GCA_028527945.1 Spirochaetaceae bacterium | reverse complement strand
AATAGAAAAGGAAATATATAGTTTGTGTGGAGAAGAGTTTAATATAAACTCAACCAAACAGCTTCAGACTATTTTGTTTGAGAAAAGAGGATTAAAACCTGTAAAAAAAACAAAAACAGGATATTCAACCAACGTTCAGGTTCTTGAAATATTATCTGAGCAGGATCCTGTCCCTGAGAAAATTCTGGAACACCGAAGTCTTGCAAAACTAAGATCAACTTACATTGAAACTCTCCCAAAACTTGTAAATACAGAAACTGGCAGACTTCATACTCAGTTTATCCAGACTGGTACAGCTACAGGTAGATTGTCTTCAAAGGATCCTAATCTTCAGAATATACCTATTAAAACAGATAATGGCCGTAAAATAAGAGAAGCTTTTATCCCTGCTGATGGATGCAAATTCCTTAGCGCGGACTATTCTCAGATAGAACTTGTTGTTCTTGCCCACCTTTCTGGTGATGTTGGGCTTAAAGCTGCTTTCTCTGAGGGAGAAGATGTTCATAAGCAAACTGCTGCCTTAATTTTTGGTGTATTTCCT
Source organism: Spirochaetaceae bacterium (assembly GCA_028527945.1). GTDB lineage: Bacteria > Spirochaetota > Spirochaetia > UBA9216 > UBA9216 > Thalassospirochaeta. The sequence continues at coordinate 8,660 of JAQQAK010000330.1, read as the reverse complement.
GAAATGGTTTCAGCAGATCAGAGGCGGGTAGCGAAAACAATTAACTTTGGTGTTATGTATGGTATGTCAGCTTTCAGGCTTTCAAGAGAATTGAAGATTCCACGTAAGCAGGCGGATGAGTTTATTGGTGCGTATTTTAACCGTTATAGTGGTATTCAGTCTTTTATTGATAACAATAATGAAGAAACCAGAGCTGCCGGAACAGTTAAAACAATAATGGGGCATGAACGTTTTATTCATGGCATAAACAGCCGAAACGCTACAGAACGTGCTGGAGCTGAACGTATGGCTCTAAACACCCCAATTCAGGGTTCTGCCGCTGATATTGTAAAAATGGCTATGCTTAGTCTTACTACAGAAATTGAAAAACGTGGTTTGAAATCAAGATTAATTCTTCAGGTTCACGATGAACTTATTTTTGAAGTTCCTGAATCTGAGGTCGATGAAATGAAGACAATGGTAAAAGAAATTATGGAGTCTGTTATAAAGCTTGATGTTCCATTACGGGTTTCTGTTGAGACTGGACGCTGTTGGGGTGAAATGCATTAATGATTATAGGTCTTAGTGGTAAATGCTGTGCAGGAAAAAATGTTGCCGCAGAAATTCTTGAAGAGAAGGGAATTCCTTCAATTGATGTTGATAAACTTGGACATTTTGTTCTTAAATCTTACCCTGATATAATAAAAGAAAACTTTGGCGAACAAGTTATGGCGCCTGATGGCTCTGTAGACAGAAAGGCTCTTGGTAAAATTGTTTTTTCTGATTCGCAAAAATTAAAAAAACTTGAGGACTTGACCCATCCATTGATAGAAAAAGAGACTGTCCGTCTTTGCAAAGAGATTCTTGACAGTGGAAATGAGCATATAATTATAAATGCACCGCTTTTACATAAAATGGAATTATACAAAAGCTGTGGGGCGGTCATCTGGATTGACGCTCCAATTCTTGTAAGAATAAAAAGAGCGCTTAAACGTGATAATGTAGGGTTTATTTCTGTAATTAAAAGAATTTGTAAACAAAGAAAACTCAAACCTAAACCCTCAGGAAATTGTGTCGATATTTATAAAGTAGGGAACAAAGCGGGTCTTGAGCCGTTAAAGCAGAAACTTGAAGCTGTTCTCAATCAAATAGAGCAGAAGGATTAGGATGGAAGATAAAAAAACACTTTGGGTAATAATTGGAATAGGTGTTTGTGTATTGATAGTAGCAGCTGTTGGATTTTTCTGGTTTTTACCGTCAGATAATACTGTTGCTGGTGCTGCTTCTTCAGAAAATACTATGAAAGCGGGACTATCTGAGCATGATCCGGTTGAATGGGTTAGGCAGGACGGTAATTTCCCTGGTGTAGAAAAAAGTGATGATAAAGAGAAAACTGATGATTTTGTTGTTGTGTCAGATGAGCTCGTTTATGGAGAAACTGAAAAAAAGGCAGAAGATAATAAGATCAAAGAGCCTGAGACTCAAATTAGTGGCACAGAAGCTATAACTGTTGAGGTTCCTGTTGAAACTGTAAAGCAGCCTGAGCCGGTAAAACCTGCTCCTGTGGCAACTGTTGTTGCATCTGCCCCAGTTCAAAGGCCAGCACCTCCAAAGCCGGCTCCTGTAAAAGAAGTCAGGAAGTCAACACGGGTTACTGAGTACTGGATACAGGCTGGATCTTTTTCAACATTATCAAAGGCTACTGAAGTAAAAAATAAACTTGGAGAAAATGGCGCGTCAAGTACTATTTCGACAGTTCAGGTTAATGGCAAGAATTATTATAGAGTTCGTCTTGGACCATATGCCGGACGTCAGGAAGCTGACAAGTTTTTGGTATGGATAAAGAAAATAAACGGGTTTGAAAAAAGTTATGTATCAGAGGTATATGTAACAAAGTGAAACTGTTTAAAATTGAGCTGTTATACAATCATGGTATATGCTCCAGCTCAATGTTTTAGAGATACATTAAATAGTGTTTCCAGATCGGCTTTGCTTAGGCAAGCCGGTCTTTTTTTATACTAATGTCTAAGCAGTTAATTCCCGCCAGTCGTAAAACTACCAGCAGGTGATTTATAATACTTCAGAGTTTACTCTGAAGCTTGTGGTATTTCTTTCTTAGGTTCACCCTTGGTAACAAAACCCATCATTATAAACGCAAGAAGCATAAACACTGTTCCATTTATAAAGATTACTCTATCACCGAAAAGGTCTCGCAAGGCTCCTGTTAAAATAGGCGCAATAATTCCTGCTGCTTGTGAGAAGAAATAATATAAGCCTGTATAAATTCCCATATCACTGTATGTTGCCATTTGCCATAACATGGGAAAGGAGTTTGTAACGATAGAGACCCAGAACATACCAAAAATAAATAAAAGAAACCAGAAACTTATAAAACGGGCAGGTCCTGTTATTCCAAGTATATTTGTTATTGGATAATGCAGAAAGGTTAAGGCCAGGACTATTGCCGCAATAACCAGAGAACCTCTAATAGCTTTTTTACGTCCTATTTTATGAGCTATGATTCCGGATGGTATGGCAAATATAGCATATGCTATTCCAACCATTCCAGCAGAAAGAGCTGATGTTCCGGGAGAAAGTCCTAAAAATTCTTTAGAATATATTCCTGCCCATGGCACAACTCCCTGATAAGCAATGAACCAGAAAAGGAGTGATATTAGTATAAATAAAGCACTCTTGTCTTTTGCTGTAAAAATAAGCTTTAAAGATTGAAAAACTGGCGGTTCTTTTTCTTCTGCTGCATTCGGGTTCTTCTTTTCTTTTACAAAAAGAAATAAAAGTATAACAGCAATAATAACTAAAAGTCCTGAAATTACAAATGGTAATTTACCAATATAAGTTGTGCTGTCAGCTGTTGTGGAACTTGTGAACGGTACAATACTGTCACCGAATAATGGTATTTTTACTTTTACATCATAGAGTTTTGCCAGACCTACTGTTCCTACAATAGCGGCTACTCCGCCCATTGTATTAATTACTCCATTAGCTTCTGAGCGGTAATCTCCTGGAATTATATCCGGCATTAAAGCTACAACAGGACCTCTGACGGCCTGCTTAAACAGGTTTAAAAAGAATATGAATATTATTAAAAACATCAAGGATTTAAGAGCTGCTGTTGGTAATAGTGAAAAACAGATAGCAGATGCCGGAAGCAATGTGATGATATAAGGCATTCTTCGGCCTATTGGGGTTCTTGTTCTGTCAGAAAGTGCTGAAACAATCGGTATTAATAGGATTGCAAAAAAGTTATCGATTCCCATTATACCGCCCACAAGACTATCTGATGAAAGAAAGTTGCTTAAAAACATTGGGACGTAAGTATCATAGAGAGGATCCATCAGACCCATTGTGAAAAAACCAAGCCCTATTAGAAACGTAATTCCGTAATAGGCTTTCATACCTTCTTTTTCTTTTGCCATTATAGCTCCAATTCCTTAAAATTACGATTTAAACTGAAAATCGTTTACAGGTGTTATTTTAATATTGAGCTTTTTTCAAAACTTAGATGCTTTAATCCCATAGTTTTGAAATTGTCTCTTTTATTTAGATAAAACCATAGCAGGTAGGTAAATAAAAAGTCAACGATTTTTTAATATATCATCTACTTTAAATGTAATTCTAATTTATGGTATCATCTGCCTGAAAATGAAGACAATAAATACACTGGCTGAGCTTGAAAAAAAATTATCTGAAAAAGAAATTGCTGTTGAATCTGAGCAAAATAACTGGTTTAAAACTGTGGCTGAAGGAAAATGTTCCTTTCTTCCTTTTAAGACAACAGAAAATTATATCAATACAGCCTTATCCGGTAGTCCTTCAGAAACAAAAGCTGTTCTTAGGCAGATAATTCCTTCAGCTGATGAATTTGTTGTAAAAAGCTACGAACTCGGAGATCCTTTAGGCGAGCATAAGTTTTCTCCTGTAGAAAGACTTGTTCATAGATACAAAAACAGAGCTCTTGTTCTTGTTACAGATAATTGTGACGCTTTCTGTAGGCACTGTTTCAGGCGGTCTTTTTCTGGTCAGAAGGCAGGAAGTCTGTCAGACAGTCAACTGAATAATATTATAGATTATCTTAAAACTAATAATGAAATAAAAGAGATTCTACTTTCCGGGGGAGATCCCCTTACTTTATCAAATAAAAGGCTGGCTAAAATTATTGGTTCAATTAAAAAGGAACGTCCGGATTTAATTATTCGTATTTGTTCAAGAGTTCCGGTTGTTAATCCTGAACGTATTAATGACGAGCTTGTTTCGGTTTTATCAAATTATACAGGTTTATGGCTTGTCACGCATTTTAATCATCCGCTTGAGCTTTCAGCAGAAAGCAGCCATGCTTTAAATCTATTTGTTTCTGCCGGAATACCGGTTCTGAATCAGACAGTATTGTTGAAGGATGTTAATGATAATGTAAATGTTTTAGCAGAACTTTTTAATAAGCTGCTTTTAAATAAGGTAAAACCGTATTACCTTTTTCAGGGAGATCTTGCCGCGGGAACATCTCACCTGAGAGTTCCTCTTCGTCGTGGATTAAAGATTGTAGCAGAGCTGAAAGAGATTGTATCAGGAATGGCTTTGCCGCGATATTCTGTTGATTTACCCGGTGGAGGGGGAAAGATTACACTTCCTTCAGAACGTTATACAATAACTGATGATGGAGATTTTTTCATAATAAAAGGATCTGATAATGAAGAATATAGATATCCAGCAAATTAAAGACTGGTTTAAGGATTATGCAGACAGTTTTCTTACAGGAGAGGCTGTGCATGACACAAACATAAAATTAAAGATCGAGCATTCTTATAAAGTTTTTGATGCTATGGATGCAATATGTGATGAACTTGCTCTAAAAGGTTCAGACCGGTTTATTGCTCTAGCTTGCGCTATGCTGCATGATACTGGAAGGTTCATTCAGTATAAAAAATATAGAACCTTTGCTGATAATCGTTCTGAAAAACATGGTAAACTTGGTTTTGATGCAATAACACAGAACAGTGTTTTAGTAAATCTGACAGAAAGAGAAGCTGATTTAATTTGCATGGCTGTCCTGTATCATAATTCAAGGTTTATTCCTGATAGCCTAAATGCTGAACAGCGTTATTTTACTGAGCTTACACGTGATGCAGATAAAATTGATATTTTGCGGGTAATAACTGATTATTACAATGATAAATCTGATGCTAAAGATTTAACTCTTGTTCATAATTTACCGGATTTGCCTGAGATATCTGATAAAGTTTATTCTGATTTTATGTCTGATGGACATGTAGATTTTAATGACTTGAAGACAGTTTCTGATTTTAAAGTTTTTCAGGCAGGTTGGCTTTGGGATTTTAACACAAGGGCAGCGCTAAAAATTCTTGTAAAGTCAGGATATATGAAAAAACTGATAGATTTTTTACCGGACAATGAGTATGGACAAAGCGTCGCTGATAAATGCAGATCATTTCTTTCTAAGATAGAAAATGAGAAGAAGCTTGAATGGAAGGAATTGTCTCGTGAAAAAATGCATGAATGTAGCATTTTTAATCTTTGCAGCTCTCAGCGAGAAGCCTCTGACGGCAGAGTTGCAACAGCTTATATGATTGAAGCTCCTGACTGGGTTACGGTTATTCCATTAATAAATAAGGACGGCAAAGATTATTTTGTAATGGTTCGTCAATATCGTCATGGAGCTATGCGTCTTACTACAGAATTCCCTGCTGGTACAATTGAAGAGGGAGAAGAGCCTTCTGTTGCTGCTTTAAGGGAGCTTGAAGAAGAAACTGGTTATAAAGCTGGAAAGATAACTTTTCTTGGAAGTGTTAATGCTAATCCGGCTTTTTTGACAAATCGCTTTACAGCTTTTCTTGCAGAAGATCTTGTTGCTACAGGTGTTCAAACACTTGATGATAATGAATATGTTGATTATGAACTTGTTCCGGCCGCTGAGGTTATAGCCAAAATGGGAAGCGGTGAGTACAGTAATGGTACTATGCTGATAGCTTTAATGTATTATCTCAGAGAACAAGGAAAGATCTCCAGCAGTTTTTAAATTTGACTAAAATTACTTGGTTTATTTAATAAAAAGGAGACTGCCGCCGAAATCTGGCCTCATTTGGGCGCAGGAAAGCCTGCGAATCATTCAGCCAGATTTATGCTCTGTCTCTTTATGCATAAAAAAGGTGTAGGTTTTAGTCTAAAAGTTTCAAATTGCTTCTTCTAAATAGGAAACGTTGAAATTTTCTATTTCATAGAAATAAAAATTTCTTCGATTTTTTTAATAATGAGAATTGTTGAAAGATCTCTCTTTGACTGGACATAAAAGTCATTTTCTGATATTCTCACTCTACGTTTTTTACAGCGGTTTTAGTTATTTTACTAATAACTAATCAGGGTAAAGAACAAAATATGGCGCCGTACCCAAGTGGTAAGGGAGAGGTCTGCAAAACCTTGATGCAGCGGTTCGAATCCGCTCGGCGCCTTTTAGCTTAACGGATAAGTTTTATAAGAACTTATCCGTTTTTTTTATGCAATTTTTGTTTTTGCAAAAAGTTTATTTGTTAATTTTTCAAGAGGGCTGTAAAATACTGGAAGTATATTTTATAACAATTTAATAAAAGGAAAAATTTATGGATGCATATGTGAAACCTGATTATTTAAAAAGCGCTCTTGTTATTATAGACACTCAAAATGATTTTTCGCTACCAGGGGCTGTCTCTGAAATACCTGGAACATTTGAGATTATTCCAAATATAGAAAAGTTAGCTAATTTTTTCCGGAGTAAAAAATTACCAATAATACATATTGTCAGGTTATACAAAAATGATGGCTCAAATGTTGATCTTTGTCGAAAACAGTTAATCGAAGATGGAAAAAGAATAGTGGAGCCAGATAGCGAAGGCTCTCAAATTGTAGAAAAATTATTATCAAATAAAAATATTAAACTTGATACAAAAGTTCTCTTTAATAACGAATTTCAAAAAATTGGTGATAAAGAATGGATTATGTATAAACCACGTTGGGGGGCTTTTTATCAAACAAAACTTGAAGAGCATTTACGATTTATTGATATTAATACACTTGTTTTTTGTGGATGTAATTTTCCTAATTGTTTGAGAACAAGTATATATGAAGGAAGTGAAAGAGATTTTAAAATTGCTTTTATTTCTGAGGCGGCATCTCAGGTATATTATAAAGGTCTTCAAGAGTTATCCAATATTGGAGTAGACGTTTTAACCTTGGAGGCTTTTAATAAAAAATTACAACATTAGGTAATTGTGCATAATATAATAAGTTGTGAGAATATCTTCATTTGTATTAAAGTTATAATTTCAAAAACTCTGAGACTTGAAAATCACTCAACCTAATTTTTTATATCTAGACATAAATAATAAGCATTTTTATTAACTTCAAAGTACAGACTGACAGTTCTACATATGTTTCCTGTCGCACTGGATAAATACGGATCAGAAATATACCATTTCTGGTTAGGAGATCTTTTTAGGAAATAATATTTCTGAGAATGATCTGCTCCTCGCTTTGCCGGACTAAAGAGAAAGTGTTTTTTATACACAACATTTGTTCTTAGGGCGCTTTTAGAGATTTGAATACCTTCTTTATTTAAAAGATAGGCACATTCTGCTTCAGGCAGCCTGTCTATACTTGATCTTAGTATTTCATCCCAGTCTGAAATATCATCGTCTAAAAGGAGGTTATAAATAAAAAGGGACTGCCTTTTTATTCTTGCAAGATCCGTTCTAAGCCTTTTGTTTCGTTCTTTTGTTGTGAAATTACATGTTTCAACAAATAAAGATATTTTCTTGGTTGAAGCGTCAAGCGCGGCAATACTTTCTATTGGTTTGGATAAATAATAACCCTGAATCAGATCTACGCCCATATCCTGGCATTCAAGAGCATCATCTAAAGTTTCTATTCCTTCAGCCAAAGACAGAGCTCCAATATTTCTGGAAAGTTCTATTAAGGCTCTGCATACTTCTCTTTTATGAAATTCTTCAGAAACTCCATCAACAAGGGCTCTGTCTATTTTTATTACATCTGGTTTAATTTTTACAATTCGTTCAAAGTTTGAATAACCAGCTCCCGCATCATCAAGAGCTATCAAATATCCTTTCTTTCTACAGGCTGATACAAAATCCATTAAGGTCTCAAAATCTTTTACACGACTTTCTATTAATTCAATAACAATCCTTTCTGCTTCTATTTTTGTATTTTCAAGTGATGAAAAAAACTTTTCCAGATCAAATGCTGATGTATCCATCAGAGAAGAATCTATATTCAGGAAAATTGAATATCCGTCAAGATCTGGTACCTTTTCCAGTGTTTTTAACGCATTCTCTATACAACGCATGTTTAGGTTGAATTTTTCATGCCCGTTTTGAGGGATATTGAAAAGTTCTGGCGCGGGTATCAGCCCTTTAGAATTTATTCCTCTTGATAGCGCTTCAACCCCTATATACTTTTTTTCATGCACAGAATAGAGAGGTTGAAACACACTTTTAATTTTTATATCTGAAAGGCTTTCGCGGCGTTCTAATACTATGTTCATGCCGATACATAGCAGGAATTGTGCCATTTTTAATTTTTTATATTTAATAGTGAATAGGGCAGTATTTTGAATAAAAATTTATTGAAAGTATTTTTTGTGCCTACAAAAATGTATG
>JAQQAK010000329.1 GCA_028527945.1 Spirochaetaceae bacterium | reverse complement strand
TTGATCGAGGAGTGAACACAATGAAAGAGCTTGCTGCTCTTAATGCCGAGATCGAAGTTTTAGAGGAACAAAAAAGACTACTTGATGATGAGATGAGAACAACAACACAGAGAGTAAATCTTTTTGAAAAGGTTAAGATTCCTGAAACTAAAGAAGTTATCAGGAAGATCGGAATTTATCTCGGAGATCAGCAGACTGCTGCTGTTGTACGAGGTAAGATGGCCAAGGGAAAGGTCGTAAAGGAAGTATAGTATGGCTATAGTAAAGATGAAAAAGGTTTCCCTTGTGCTGTTTGACAAGTACAGGGAAGAATCTCTTAAAAAGCTGCGTGAGCTTGGAGTGATGCATCTTGAAAAGTTGGAGGGAAAGGGTGAGGAATATGATAGATTATATTCTCAGTCTGAAACTCTAAAAAATGCCGCTGCTATGCTCAACGTTGAAAAGGGAATGAATCAGACTGATTTTGTCAGTATTGAAGATTCTCTGAAAAAAGCAGATGAGATAAACGCGGAACTTGAAAGAGCGAAGGCTTTAACAGATAAAATAAATGCCGCAAGGAAGGAAATTGAAAGAATTGAACCTGTTGGACAGTTCGATCCTTGCTTGGCTGAAAAACTTGCAGAAAAGATGCTGCCGGTAACAGTTTATGGCGCAACAAAATCTGATGTCTCCGTCTTTAAAGAAAAGAAAGCGTTTTGTATCGCTGAAACAAAGGCCAAGAATTATTATGCCTTTGTTGGAGAGGTACCGGAAGAATGTAAGAGTTTTGAACGTTTCGACATGCCAGAGAAATCTTTAAAAGATTTAGAGGCAGATATACAAGAAGCAGAAAAAGAACTTAAAGTTTCTTCTGAAAAAATAGTTAAACTGGCAGCTAATAAAAAAGCTCTTTTAAAAGCTGTCGATGAAATAGGCGCTAATATAGATTTTGAGATAGTACGATCAGGAATTAATATTCATGAAAAAGTCGCTTATCTAAGCGGTTTTTGTCCTGAACCTGCAATTGAAGATCTAAAGAAAACTGCCTCTCAAGATGGTTGGGCACTTCTTATAGATGAACCTGCTGTGGAAGATGAAGTTCCAACACAGCTAAAACTTGGAAAATTTGCTTCATTGTTAGAACCTGTAACAAACTTTCTGGGAATACTTCCTGGATATAGAGAATATGATATAAGTTTCTTTTTCTTATGCTTCTTCTCTGTTTTTACAGCGATGCTAATTGGTGATGCTGGATATGGTTTCCTGTTTTTGGTTGTAACATTTGTAGGAATGATATTAAGTAAAAAGAAGACAGGAGAAGTTTCCAAGATCTTTTTTCTACTGCTGCTTCTGAGTGTCACGACTATGATATATGGCGCGATATCGGGCACATGGTTTGCAAGTAAGAGCATAATGGAAATTGATATTTTCCAAAAAATGAAGATTGATGCTTTTAAAGTCGACGATGACGCGCAAATATCTCTTGTAATGGGAATTAGTTTCTTTCTTGGTATTGTACAGCTTCTTATTGGTGTTGTTCAAAACTTTAAGAAAAACTTTCCAAAATTAAGCAGTTTTGCTCAGATAGGTTGGTTTGCGATTCTTGCATCTATTTACTATCTTGTAATTATTCTGGTAGTACGAAGAGATGATCTTTCTACATTCCCTAAAGAAATGATGTATGTGCTTTTGGGTGGTGTTGTGATGGTTTTCATTTTCGGTGCCCAGGAAGAAGGAAAAAGTTTTATTCAGGGAATACTCGCATCATGCGCGAACTTTTTGCAGCTATTTCTTGATGTTGTTGGAACGTTTTCTGACATAATGAGTTATGTTAGATTGTTCGCTGTTGGACTTGCGTCTGTAAAAATTGCTGAGACTTTTAATCAACTTGGTGGACAGATGTCACATGGTCCGATAATTATTTTCGGTATTTTGATTGTCATACTTGGACATTCAATAAATATAGTGCTTGGTTTGATGGCTATTTTAGTACATGCTGTCAGACTCAATATATTGGAATATTCCGGCAGAGTCGGAGTTGAGTGGTCGGGATTTAAATACGAACCTTTCAAAAATAATAAGGAGAACTAATATGGATTTTGGTATTATTGGACAGGCTGGGGCATTAGGACTAGCTGCTGTAGGATCAGCACTTGGATGTGGAACTGCTGCACAGGCAGCTGTAGGTTCATGGAAAAAGGCTCTTGTAGCCAATAAAGCACCTAGTATGCTTCTTGCTGCATTTGTAGGATTTCCTCTTTCACAGACATTGTATGGATTTCTTGTAATGTTAGTTGTTGTTCCTGCAAAGACAGGTGATATTAAACAGCTTGCTACTGGACTTTTTGGTGGTCTTGCTATTGGTATGTCAGCTTGGTTTCAGGGTAAAGCAGCTGCGGCAGCTTGTGATGCACAGACAGAAACAGGAAAAGGTACTGCTCAGTACGTACTTGCACTTGGTATTGTAGAATCTATCGCGATTCTTGTACTTGCATTCTTGTTCCTTATCTAAATAAGCTAATAAAGAGACGGCCGGATTACTCCAGCTGTCTCTAATTGTCAAATGAAAGAAACAAAACCCATAATAGTAAAAGCTGGTAATATAGAAATAGGCGGCAGCCGGAGAATCTCTGTACAGACAATGTGGAAAAGAAGTCTTCATATATTTTCTGATGAAGATCTTTTGGAAATAAAGAAACTTGAAGAAATTGGATGTGATTTACTTCGATTTTCTGTACCAGATTTAAAGAGCGCTGAGATATTATCAGACATAAAAAAATCTATAAAACTACCTATAGTTGCAGATATTCATTTTGATCATAAAATCGCATTAAAATGTATTGAAAATGGAATAGACAAAGTACGAATTAACCCTGGAAATATTGGCGCAGAATGGAAGGTTAAAGAAGTTTTAGACTTTGCTACTGTTAAAAATGTTCCAATCAGAATAGGAATAAATACCGGGTCTCTTCCTGAAAAATTAATAAATGTAGAAGATAAAGCCCAAGCCATGATTATGGCTGCAGAAGAAGAGCTTGAAATTCTTGAAAAAAATAATTTTAAAAACGCAGTTTTTTCTCTTAAATCATCTGATATGAATGCTACTTTAAAAGCTAATAGATATTTTCATGAAAAATATAATAATCCATTGCATCTTGGTATAACCGAAGCAGGTCCAATAACTGCTGGCATTGTCAAAAGCTCTATAGCAATATCAGAATTATTAAAAGAAGGTATTGGAGATACTATTCGTATTTCTTTGAGTGATAGTCCTTTGCAGGAAGTCATTGCTGGACGTGAGATCTTAAAAGCTTGCGGAAAATCTGATTACGGTGTCAATATTGTATCTTGTCCAAGATGTGGACGTTCTACTTTTGATACGCATAAATTTATAAATGAGGTGTATGAAGATCTTTATAAGATAAAGAAACCTATAAAGGCTGCTGTAATGGGCTGTATTGTTAATGGGCCAGGAGAAGCTTCTGATGCAGATATTGGAATTACCGGAGCAGGCAAGAAGGCTGTTATTTTTAAAGATGGTAAGATTATCGCAAAAGTTGCCGAAAATGATAGCAAGGAACTGTTTATAAAACTTCTTAAAGAATTAGATTAGAGGCGAGTTTTTGCGTAAAAGAGTATATTGTTTAATAATATTATTTTTAGTAACAAATTTATTATTTTCTGAACAAACAAATGAAAATTATAAGATTTCTCTTTATGAA
>JAQQAK010000328.1 GCA_028527945.1 Spirochaetaceae bacterium | reverse complement strand
AAGTATTGTTTCGACTTTATCGTATCTTGTAAATTCTGTTTTTTTTCCCATATACATCCATTCTTTATAACAAAGCATTTTGTGTTCAAAATAAAATTATTATTCCAATCTTTGGAATATTTTTTAGTAAATAATATTAGTATAACTAAAAAGGTATACTTTAAAAATCCTATAAAAAAACAATTCTGTTATTTTTTAAGGAATCCTACATTAATAAAACTGAAAAACTCATAATAATAAGAATTCTCAGTCCTCTGTAATTTATTTACCATCCCTCAAGCAATCATACCGATGCTAATACTTTAATTTTTTTCTACTTTTAATGTTTTATAACGTTTTTTGAACTTATCTTCAAGATCTGCGATAGATGTAATATCAAAATCCAGATCATCAGTAGTTTCTATCTCATTTATTTCTTCTTCAAGACCTTCTATAGCTGCTAAAGCAGCTTCACTCCCCTCTTTTATTCTTGCAATAAAGTTTTTAACTGCTTCTATGTTATCTATATCTATAGTATTACAGATTTCACGAACATCGCTCATAGGCTTCTTAATATGTTCTGTAAAATACTTTAATGAGCCGTTTAACGATTCGACTGCGGCAAGCCTTTGCTCTCTAGCGAGAACTTGCTTGGCAAGCAATCTGGCCTTCACGACGTTTCTTATTCTTGCGTATACTTCTGAAAAGCGAAAGGGCTTTATTATATAATCTTCTACACCAAGCTCTAGGCCATCAACCTTATCATGGCCTTGTTCCTCATCTGACAACATAATTACAGGTATATCACTAAAAGAGCTGTATTCTTCAGTGTGCTTTAAAAGCCTTACAGCTTCCCAGCCTGTAAGCTTAGGTATTTTATTATCAATAATTATAATATCGGGTTTAGTTTCTTTCACCTTTTCGAGAAGCTTTATACCATCCAAGGCCTTTATAACATTAAATCCGAGTTTACTAAGAGTTATATCAAAGAATTCTAAATTTACAGGTTCGTCTACACAAATTATAATTTTCGTTTTTTCCATACACTAATAATGATATACTAATTTACTGTTGTCAAATCTTTTGTTTTTTTATGTGCTATTCTATAAACAATTGCCCCAATCATAGTAACCATACTAATAATAAAACAGAAAACAGGAAACCAATCTCCCATCCTGGTGTACAGTGTTGTCGTTGAATCATATATTGGCACAGAGCTTATCATATAATTTTCTTCAAACGGCTCTATCATCTTTGTAATTTGTCCATCAGGCTCAATAGTACAGGTAATTCCAGCATTGGTTCCACGAACAACAGTCCGTCTGTTTTCTACAGCTCTAAATACAGCCATGGCCATGTGCTGCATCTCAGCAGGAACAGAACCGGACCAGGAATCGTTTGTAAGATTTACAATTATCTGAGCACCATTATTAACAAACTCTCTATTTATATAACCAAAAACATCTTCAAAACAAATTGGGGTACTAAATTTAATTCCGGCCGCATTAAAAACTTTAAATTCCGTCCCCTTTGCCCACCAATGAAAATCATTACTCTTTAGAAGCTGATAAAATTTAGGCATAGCCTTTTTATATGGAAAATGTTCAGTAAAAGGAACAAGATGTGTTTTTCGATATGTTCCTTTAAGTCCTTTCTCATAGAGCAATACTGAATTATAATCTACGCGCTCAAGCTTACCTTCATCATTAGGCTCCAATCTTCCATCATCATTTCCAATAACATATGGAATATTCTGAGTTTCAAAAAAATCTGTTAATTCTTTCACAAGTCTGTATCGTTCAGGGTCTGTTCTATACCTTGAATGCCAGTCTATACCAGGTACAAAACATGTTTCAGACCATATCATCATTTCGATATCTGGATCTTCGTGTAGTGCTTTTTTACTTAATTTTATAAGTTTATTTTTATTACTCTCAAATTGCCTGGTTCCACCCTTCCAACTGTCCGCATTATGCTGTACAAATCCAAGTTTGATATGCGGACTGTCAGAGAAATCACTTGTTACAGTAAAGCCATACACCAAAACAGCAACGAAAACAGCAGCATAGATATACAAAAAAATCTTGTTCTTTTTAACAAATGGTATAAAACCGCCAAAGCCATCTTTTAACGCATTTCCTATAAAAGTTGACGGAATGACAACCATTAGAGAAACAAACCAGAAGCCAAAAACTGAGGAAATTTGTATGAATGGTAAGAACAAAAATTGAGAATAACCAAGATTTCCGTAAGGATACCCAAGAAAACCTAGCGTTCTTAAGTATTCATAAGATAACCAGAGTCCAGCCTGTAAAAGGAACCCCCATCTCGGAAGAAGAGTATCTGCAAGTTTTAAAAGAGGAACAAGAACTAGAAAGTAGGCTGCGTATATGACAGGTACAATTACAATAGCTAAGGCATGGAAAGTCGATAACCAGTAATTAAAGAGGACATAGCATATATATCCATAAAACAATCCATAAATAAAAGTTTTTACCCATCCACAATTATGTATAACAATAAAAAGCGGTACAAGACAAAAAAAAGCAAGGGGAAAGACCCCCCATTTATTTAATACATTCGGAAAAGATAAAGCAAAAAGAACAGCAGAAAGCGCAAGCAGACCAATTTCAACTAATGTGCGTCCTGCTTTGTTCAGACGTGTGTAAGAAGAAGATATACTACTCATCTCTTAGAGGCCAGGCTAGTGTTTTTAGCTCCTTGCCTGGACGAAAAACCGCAACACCATGTGCTTTTACAGGCACAATTTCACCAGTCTTTGGATTACGTGCTTTTTCACGGCCTTTTCTAGTCCGTATTTCAAAAGTACCGAATCCTCTAAGCTCAACAACCTTATCGTCTTCAAGAGCGTTTTTTAATTCTTCAAACAACTCATCTATAATCAGATGAACGTCTTTTCTATTAAGATCAACACGCTCATGAATATTTTCAATTATCTCAGCTTTAGTGAGTTTATCCTGGCTCACAAGCAAACCCCTATTACTTTTACAGTATTATTCTGCAGAAAGAGAATTAAGAAGTTTATGCATTCTAGACTTCTTTCTGGCTACAGTATTTTTATGATAAAGTCCCTTTCCAGAAGCTGTATCCATAAGCTTGACCATTTCATCAAATTTAATTTTTGCAGCATCTTTATCACCAGCTTTTACAGCTAATTCAAAGGTTTTAGTAGCTGTTCTGACCTTACTTCTGTCAGCTCTATTTTTTAAGCGTCTTTTTTCACTCTGTCTATAACGCTTTGCAGTTGAACTATTTGTAGGCAATTTATTCCTCCGTAATTCATATAAAATATATGGAACGTTAAATTAACAAATAAACTTTTTATAGTCAAGCATTTACCAAGTTCTGCAAAAAACTAAAAAAGGCTAAAAGTGGTTTATTTGTCTTAGCTAAACATTCCCCAAAATATACCAAAGACTTTACTTTGACTTAAAACAATAAAAGCTGCAAAGAATAAAAGTGTAAAACTAAAGCAGCTTTCTTAAAGATTTAAGAAAAGTCTTTTGGTCTTCTTTCTTTTCTATTACATTTTTCGCAAACAGCAACATTTCTCATTCTGCCATTCTGAAAAATTGCTCTCATCTTAACTTCACCGCCGCATGAACATAAGTGCTTATGTGTTGATGAGCCTGTTCGCGCATTCTTACTTACCTGTGCCATAAAAAGCTCCTTATATCAAAAATTTGAATTATCTTCAGTTCCGTGTAACTTAACAAAAAATAAACCTAAAGTCAATGTCGAAAAGAACAATCTTAATCTTCAAGTTCTCCAATAAACTTCCATGGGGCTCCATCATGATCACGCTGAAACTTATCTGAAGATACAAAAACCTTTCTGCCATCATCCCCCGCAAGCATAATCTTCCCTGACTGAATATTAACATCGACTACTTTGAAGACAATATTTTTTATTGTTAATTTATAACCTAAATTAGGTAACTTTCTTTTTTCTTCTTTATAAAAGTCATATTCATAGGAAAGACAGCAAAGAAGTCGTCCACAAGGGCCAGAAATCTTCATAGAATTCAATGATAAATTCTGTTCCTTTGCCATTTTTATTGAAACAGACTGAAGCTTATCTGTAACACTATGACAACAATACGGTCTTCCGCAAACGGCAACCCCACCTACAACGCGAGACTCATCTCTTACACCAATCTGCCTCAACTCAATTCGCATTTTAAAAATTGATACAAGATCCTTTACAAGAGCCCTAAAATCAACCCTGGCATCAGCTGTAAAGAAAAAAAGGATTTTAGTTTCTTCAGGCAGATAATGCGCAGAAACAAGCTTCATATCAAGCTTATGTTCAAGAACCTTCTCTTTACAAGTTTTTAAAGCATCTGCTTCTTTTTCAAGGTTTTTTTCAAATTTTTTAATATCGTCATCTGTAGCCTTTCTGATAAATGTTTGCATTTCTCCATCATTTTTACAGGCGCATGAACACACCGGACCAAGAAATTCAGCAATATCTTTACCGTAACGGGTTGTGACTACAATTTTATCACCTTTTACAAGCTCCTCTCCACTGTCTATCTCAACTGTATGAGTTTCGCTTGAATGAATAACTTTTATACTATACTTATTTTTGACAGTAGAATTTTCCACCATAAACTCCTTAAAACAAGAACTCAGCTTACCAAATCGACCAAAAGTCCATTTATCTCCTCAACCTTAGAGAGTAAGTCCAACTGCTTTCCCTGATTCAAGAGGATTCCAGCTGCAAGCTTATCGAGTTTATCATCAATAACACTAATGAGTGTATACCTTTTCTGTTTATTTGAAGGCTTAAACCGACTGAACTTAGCTCCGTCAATAGTTTCAACCTTCATGGCTTCTTGAACAACATAATGAATAAAGTTCCTGACAGCCTTTTTATAGTCTTCAATAGAACTCATATCTTTATTACGAAGAAGCTCATCCCCTCTCTGGTGAACATCATCCAGAAGATCTTCAAGCTCTGATTCTTCATCAAAACCACCAATCGCCGAGACAGCAGAAGCTGTAACAGTTTGTGGTTCTAACAGAGTTTTGAATACTGAAGGTGATGATTTACTTTTTTTAACATCTTTGTCTTTTCGTAAACTTTTCTTAAAACTATAATCTGCTCCAAGAGAGCCAAGTCTTTGCATAAAGAAAGATTCCCTGGTTATTTAGTTTTCCAAAATTTAAAACTAAAAGGCTTTCGTGCGGGCTTTTGGTGAAGCTCCACTTTTCGCTGAGTCTCTGCTCCAGAAATAGTACAGCTACCATTAAGGATTACACCATCTTCAACCAATAATCTTGGTGAATAAATATTTCCTAAAACAAGCCCTGTAGACAATATAACAACCTTTTCATTAGCAGTAATTGTACCTTTAAGAACACCGCCAATAACAACAGTGTCAGCACTAATCTCTGCCTCAGCTCTACCGGTTTTTCCTATAAGAACCTTTCCTCCATCAGAAATAGTTCCTCTAAAATCACCATCAACTCTTAATAAACCCTTAAGAGATATATCACCTTTTATAAATGTACCTTCACCAATTAGTGAATTTATAAAAGCTCCATCCTCAGATAGATAATCACTCATTTTTTTCTTTCCTATTTTTTAACGTTCCCTTACATTAAGAAATTTCTCAGGATCAACAACCTGAGAGCCAATTCTAACTTCAAAGTGTAAATGAGGTCCGGTAGATAAGCCTGTACTTCCCATTGCGCCAATTACCTGACCTTGAGTAACAACATCACCTTCTTTTACATAGACATCATTTAAGTGAGCATACTTTGTAAGAAATCCGTAGTTATGTCTAATAATTATATAGTTTCCAAAACCAAGCGGCTCAAAACCGCGTTCAATAATTTTCCCGTTAGCAGCAGCCAAAATAGGCTTGCCAAATCCATAACCAATATCAAGTCCCTTATGAAGATACCACTGATGAGTAAAAGGATGTTCAGCAGGACCAAAATAATTAGTTATTCTACCATCTCCGCCTTCAACAGGCCAAAGTGTAGGCATATCCGAAAGCAAATCGCTTTGAGACATTATAAGATCAGATATTTTACCGAAAGATTCGACAGAATCTTCCATATAAGTAGAAAGATTCTTTAAATCATTAACTTCACGCATTACGCCAGCTTCTGTTTCATTTGCAGAAATAAGCGACGCGAAGTCACCATCAGCAACACTGGCCTGAACTTGTTTATCAGAATTAAGATTTAATGTATCAAGAGCTTTATTAAGAGATACCTCAAAGTTTCTGGAAGCTCTTTTCAACTCTGATATTTGATCAAGCAAAAGCTCCAGATTTTTTTCAGAATTATCAAGCTCATTAGTCTTTTCTGCAAGTTGGTGGGAGACACCTGAAATCTTTGTTGAATAAACAAAGAAAGTTCCAAGTACTGCTGCTGCGACAAAAAAAACAAACACCAGAGCAAAAACTGAAATACGAAAATTTATAACCTTCCGTTCAGAATGAGGAACCAGCATAATAGTAAATTTCTGATTACCCGAATGAAAAACAGAAG
>JAQQAK010000327.1 GCA_028527945.1 Spirochaetaceae bacterium | reverse complement strand
AAAATTTGAAGAACTTTTTCATTTTCAGTTTCTTGCGTTCAGACGAGCATGGAAGAGAAAATCTATTATAAAAAAATCATCAAAAACTAAAACAGACAAAGATTCCGAACTAAAAACAAAATTCATTCAGAATCTTGATTTTAATCTTACCAATTCTCAGCAAAAAGTCCTGTCAGAAATAATAAATGATCAAAACTCTGAAAAACCTATGTCCCGGCTTTTACAAGGCGATGTTGGCAGTGGAAAAACACTTATCGCTTTTATTGCCGCTCTAAATGCTATCGAAAAAGGCGGGCAAACAGCTTTAATGGCTCCAACAGAGCTATTGGCAAAACAGCATGCTGATAATGCATATAAACTTTTTGATAATATTGGAATAAGAGTAGCTCTTTTAACTGGAAGTATAAAAGCGCAAGAACGAAAACTACTTTTAAAAAATCTTAAAGAAGGAAATATAGATCTTTTAATAGGAACCCATGCCCTATTCAGTAATGATGTTTTTTTTAAAAATCTTTCTCTGATTATTATAGATGAACAGCATAGATTTGGAGTTATTCAAAGGTTGTCTCTTTCTGAAAAAAGCAACGAGGCAGATTTACTTCTAATGACAGCAACCCCAATACCAAGAACTCTTGCAATGACAGTATTCGGAGATCTTGATGTGTCTACAATAACAGAACTTCCTCCGGGAAGGATTCCTGTAGAAACGCATTTGGCCGCAATGGGCAACGAGCATAAGGTCTATGATTTTGTTAAACGAGAACTAAACAAAGGCCATCAGGCATATTTTGTTTATCCTTTAATAAGCAAATCAGATAAAACATCATTAAAAGACGCGGAAAGCATGTTCCAAAAGCTTAAAGATTATTATCTAAAAGGTATTAACATTGGTCTAATTCATTCCAAACTTGACAACAATACAAAAAAAGATATTATGAACAATTTTCGGAATGGGGAACTTCAGGTCATCGCGGCAACAAGCGTTATAGAAGTTGGAGTAGATGTACCTAACGCAACCTGTATGATAATAGAACACGCAGAAAGATTTGGTTTATCAGCGCTTCATCAATTACGTGGACGAGTGGGACGAGGAAAAGAGCAATCTTATGCCTTTTTGATTTATAGCCAGGATCTTACAGATACTGGCATAGAACGTCTTAGAATAATGAAAGAAAGCACAGACGGCTTTTATATAGCAGAAGAAGATCTGAAACTCCGGGGGCCGGGCAACATGAGCGGAGCAGAACAATCAGGCTTTTTGCCATTTACAATATCAAACCTTAATACAGACTTTGAACTGCTAAAAGAAGCACGAAAAGCAGCAACCAGTCTTATTGAAGAAGATCCCGGTCTTTTAAAAACTGAAAATAGCGGGTTACGTAGACTGCTTAACACTTGTCCGCCTTTTTCAGAAAAAACACTTGGAGAATAATACTATGAGAATTACCGGCGGAACTTACTGCGGAAGAAATGTAACATGCCCGAAAGGTGTAATAAGACCAGCCATGGACAGAATGAGAGAATCTCTTTTCTCTATTCTTGGCAATATTGCAGGATTGTCTTTTCTTGATCTGTTTTCAGGTTCCGGTTGTGTTGGAATTGAAGCCGCAAGCCGTGGAGCTAGTCCAATCATACTTGTTGAAAAAGATTATAAGAAAAAACCAGTGATCCTTAAAAATATTGATTTCGTAGAAGAAGACATCAGCCTGAGAATGATGAGTGTTGAAAAATATATCAAAATATGTGATCGAAAATTTGATTTGATTTATCTTGATCCCCCCTTCCCTATGGCCAACAAAATTAAACTGGTAAAAAATGTTTCTGAGGCTGGTATTCTTGAAAAAGAGGGGCAGCTTGTAATACATCACCCTTCCGAAGAAAAATGGCCTGATACCGTAGGAGATTTTATCCTAACAGACAGAAGAGTCTATGGAAGATCCATTTTATTATTTTTCAAGTATCCGGATACTCCTTGTAATTAAACTTTATAATCTGTAATATCGTTTTATGACTAACAATAAAAGGACAAAAATTCCACAGGGCTCTGAAACTGTTTTTTTTGAAGAAGCATATATTCATAGAAAACTTACCGAAGCTCTGAATAATCTTTTTAACAGCTGGGGATACCTGCCGGTAGAGACCCCTGTTTTTGATCTGTTTGATGCGTATAGACCCTTAATCCCAGCAGAGAATACAGATAAGGTCTACCGTTTAATAGACCGGGACGGAGATCTTTTAATGCTAAGATCTGATATAACTCTTTTTCTTGCTCGGCAGATGGGGTTGATTCTAACAGAAAAAGAATTACCTGTAAGAATCTGTTATTCTGATAGCATACTCCGCCATCAAGATTCTGACGATATATCTCATAATGAGTTTTTTCAATCAGGTGTAGAGCTAATTGGTAAGCCTGGCTTTGAAGGAGATATAGAAATTCTACTTCTTCTAAGCCGAACAATATCGCTGATGGATATTCCGGCAGAGATTCACCTGGGTTCGCGCTCTTTATTCAATACAGTTTTTAAGGCATTTTCAGAAAACGACAAAAATGAAATTCTAAAAATGACTTCCCTTAGAAACTTCAATGAATTAATTGATTTTTGTACTCCTGTTATGGGGAAAGAAAAAGCTGAGAAAACAGCAGAATTATTTAGTTATATTGGGAATGCCAAGGATCTGAAAAAATTTATAGATGAAATTAATAAAGATGAGATTAATTATCTTATCAATATAGTTGAAACACTAGAAAAAGCCGGCTGTGCTGATAATGTTCATATTGACTTGAGTGAAGCTGGAAGTCAGTCCTACCATACCGGAATTGTGTTCCAGGTTTATATGCAGAAAGTTGACTCCGCAATTATTTCAGGCGGAAGATACGACAGCCTTTTAAGCAACTTTGGAATCCCTGCGCCTTCTGTAGGCTTTTCTATGCTTCAGAGAAAGATTGAACCGGGAATAAAAAACATAGAACGTTTTGCTCTTCCCAAAATAGAAAAAACTTTAGAAGAATCTGATATTGTAAACTCCTTTAAAAAGGCTGAAAAACTAAGATCCGAGGGGAAAATAGTAACATTATGACAAACGAACCTCTTTTATTTGCCCTGCCAAAGGGAAGACTCATGGAAAAATCTCAGGAACTTTTTAACAGCATGGGCATCAAGTTCTCTTTCGATAACCGTAAACTTGTAGCGGATGATCAAACTGGAGAGTTTAGATTCTTCCTTGTAAAAAATTCAGATCTTCCAACCTATGTCCATCATGGAATTGCCGGACTTGGTGTTTGCGGCTCTGATGTTATTTATGAATCAGGAAAAGATTTTTATAAACTTCACACATTTTCCTATGGCTCTACAAAAATGTGTTTGGCTGGTCTAAAAGGCGCTCATAATAATGGAAATGACGCAGCGCTTAAGGTATCCAGTAAATTTACACGTTTTACAAGAGATTATTATAACAGCAAAAATACTCCGGTTGAAATAATAAAACTGAATGGCTCTGTAGAACTAGGCCCAGTTCTGGGACTTTCTCCTTATATAGTTGATTTAGTTGAAACAGGAAATACTTTAAGAGCAAACAATCTTGAAGTTATAAAAGAACTTTCCGATATAAAAGTACACCTTATTGCAAACCCTGCTTACTACAAGATTAACTACAAACGAATCAATAAGTTTGTAGAGGATATCAAGAAAGGAGAGGAAAATTGGAACAGAGAAAAGCAGAAGTAGAGAGAAAAACAAAAGAAACTGACATAAAAATTGTACTGAATATAGACAGCAGCGAAAAACCAGTAATTAATACATCTCTGCCATTCTTTGATCACATTCTCTACTCTATGGCTTTTCATGGTGGGTTTTATCTTAATATTCAAGCAAGTGGAGATATTGAAGTAGATCCTCATCATCTTGTAGAAGATACAGGTCTTGTTCTGGGTGATGCTTTTAAAGCCGCGGCAGCTGTATCAGAAAAAGCTATTGCAAGATTTGGACATTTTATAATACCAATGGACGATTCCCTGTCAGAAGTAACAATAGATGCCTGCGGGCGTCCATACCTTGTGTATAGGGCAGAATATCCACAGGAACGAGCTGGAAACTTTGATATATTTCTTCTCAAAGAATTTTTAAAAGCTTTTAGCGACAGAGCAGGTTTAAATCTTCACGCCGAATGCCGATATGGAGAGAATAGTCATCATATGGCAGAAGCTCTTTTTAAAGCGATGGGAAAAGCCCTTGCCGAGGCCTATAGGCCATTTGATATGGTTCTATCGACAAAGGGTTTTTTGAATAAGTAACAGCTTACAATTAGCATATATTCTATTCTAATGTTGATTTTATATTAAATATTGTATATATTTCTAAAAGATGAAAAATTTATATGAAAACGTTTTGGATAATATGCCAAAAGAAGGGTTCATAAAATTATCTTCTTCTCGGCCTAGCACTTTATCTGGTGCGGATAAAGCTGCTCTAATACGAAAGGGGAATACTTTTTTTAATTCAGGAGAAATAGAAAAAGCTGAACGTATTTTTATTACAACCGGATATACAGATGGTTTAATCCGGATGGGAGATATTCATCTTAAAAATGATGAACCTCTTAAAGCGTTACGCATGTACTGGTTGGCTCCAGCTCCTGATAAAATTGAAACATGGATGCAGAAAGCGTCCAAAACTATCAGTAAGTGGCTTGCTGAATAAAAATTATTAATATCTAAAAAGGATGTAGATATGTCGGATATGTCAGATAAATTTGACTTTATTACAGATGAAGATTTAACACCGGGAACAGAAGAAGATGAACTTCTGAATGAAATATCGGAACTTTCTAAACGCGGTTATCAGCTGCTAAAAGAAAATTTGGTAGAAGAAGCTGAAGCTTGCTTTAAAGAAATTCTTGATAAAGATGTACTTAATAATTATGCTCTTGTTGGTCTTGGTGACGCAGCAAGAAAGCGGGCAGATTACAGACAGGCTGTAATTTACTACCAAAAATGTCTGGAAACTCATCCTACTAATAATTATGCTCTTTTTGGTCTCGCCGATTGTTACAAGGCACTCAGAAAATATAATCAGGCCATAAGAATTTGGGAAGAATATCTTATTCACGACGATTCAAATATTACTGTTCTTACAAGAGTAGCAGATGCTTACAGAAAAGTTCGTGATTTCAAAAAATCCCGTGAAATTTATCTTAAAGTTATTTAATTGGAATAATATAATGCTTACGCGCTTATTGTATTAGTACATCTTCATTATGATTTCCGT
>JAQQAK010000326.1 GCA_028527945.1 Spirochaetaceae bacterium | reverse complement strand
AATGGAGTACTTTATGCTAGCTTATCTGATGATACCTTTGTATCTTACGATTTTATAATTTCAGTAACAATGCCTGCTGTTGAAGCAGTAAAAGCCTCTGGCTCCTCAAGTATAAGTATGTCAGGGTTCGATGTTGAAGACTTGTCTGTTAGCCTGTCAGGCTCTTCAAGCGCCACAGTTGATTTAGAATCAGCTAAAACTGTAAGCCTTTCTATATCAGAAGCAAGTGATATTAAACTAATTTCAGATAACGAAGCAGAATCTGTAAGTTTAACTTGTACTGGTGCAAGTGAAGCTGTTTTGAAAAATTTCAGTACGGAAAGTGCTGAAGTATACATTTCTGATGCAAGTGAAGCCTGGATAAAATCATCAGGATCTATTTCGGGTCAGGTATCTGGCGTATCTACTCTACATTATAGTGCCTCCGATATTAGTGGTCTTACTGTTACAGAAACTTCATATATTAAAAGTTTCTAATTTTTTAAAGTCAATTTTACGAAACGATATGAGGCGGGATTCTTCCCGCCTTCTTTATTTACTAACCTTCATATTAACCATTCACTACCAATAATCTAATTATTTTCTAATAGACAAAGAATTGAATGACTTTTAATTTTTAACGATTATTAGAATAATAATATTAAAACCGGAGGATATATGGCAAACAATTGTTCAAACAGAGAAAAATGCGGTTTTTACCTTAATTATAAAGAGCATAGTGAAGTTATAAAAAATAACTGGATAGAAGACTTTTGTAATAATGCTGAAAAATCAGAGAGTTGTGAAAAAAAGATGCTGGAAGAGTCTACAGGACAGCCTCTTCCAGATCATTTCACTCCTACAGGAAAGGTATTAAGAATCAATAACTAAACTTTTTTTAATTATCACAACTTAAAGCTTTCAACTCTATGTTTTAATCTTCAATATTGTTTTTTATAAAATTTATTATTTTTTCATTGAAAAGAGCTGTTTGTTCATAATGAGGAGAATGTGCTGATTCTTCAAAAATATAATAATCATCTTCTGTCAATCCAAAAGAAGCTATAGCCTCTTCTCCTAGTTGAACAGGAAGAATACCATCATGCCTCCCCCAGGCGATATATGTAGGGATATCAATTTCTGAAAGCTGATCTGTAAAATTATAAAACCAGATATCCATATTCCTTACAACAAATTCATTCTGTGCAAGAAGAGCTATATAATTAGTTTCTGAAAACAAAACATCTGAAACTGGAACAAGACCATCACTATTATCAGAATTATAAAAATACCCACCAGCAGTGCGAACATATTTACTATGAGAGATTATTATATCACTGTCTCTCCATGAAGTGAGTCCATCATAAAAAGTCTTAATACTTTCCCAGGAACGCCTTTTACTTGAACCTAAATCTCCAGATAACTCTTCATTTACTTTATCCAGTACAAATTGCTTTGAATAGGCAAAAGCAGAATCTCCGATATTGTGGCCGCCATCAACCTCAATCCAGCCGTCATACTTTTGGCGTCTGTCTGAATCAAGCAGATACGCAGTTCCAAGAGTTCCTCCCCAGCTATGCCCCAATAACACTAACTTTGTAGGTGAATAAGTTTGTTTTATATATTCAGTTATGACATCCAAATCCTCAATAAATTGTTCTAAATTAAGCTGATCTACAGTAACTTGTCCCTTGGAATTACCAGAAGCACGCTGATCATAAAAAACCATAGCATATTGTTCTTCTATTGAATCAAAAAACTTGTTATGAATATCTATAAAAGAACTTCCCCCTGGTCCACCATGAACATAAATAATAAAAATACCAGAATCCTTATTCCCTTCAACCAGTACAGGCATATCCGCACCTTTATAACTGACATAAACAAAATCACCATCAGACTGAAGTCCCGTACAACTTGCGCAAAGGACAATTATAAAAAAGATATAAATTTTTCTCATTTTTCATCCTCCTTTAAAAATCTGTATCGAAACTCGAACTCTATAGCCGGATGAAATAGCCACTGAGAATTAAATGGGTATTGCCAAAAAGCCCTAAATCCTGAAGCAAGTACCAGAGATTCTTTACCTGCTACAGTAAACACAAATCCGCCCTTTAGAGCCGCGGAAGGCATAAAATAATGCCTTACAGAAGTCGTTGTTACAAAAGTTCCGGAATCATAACTGACAGTCTTTCCATCAGGAAATTGACATAGCCAGCCAGCACCTACAGAAGGTTCAACAAAAATACCATTTGGGAATTGATAATTGTAAACAATTTCTGGAAGAATGAAAAAATTATGACTATAATCAGAATGATTATAATAGCCAAAATTACAACGTAGTAATATTTTTGAACTATTTAGCTGAAATAAGGGGTATTCCGCAAAAAGTTCAACACCAGGATGCGTTATAGTCTCACCGAAGTATCCTATACCAAACGAAAAAAGCTGTTTCTGCTCCTGAGCCGAAATAGTAAGAACAGAAAAAAGAAAAAAAACGGCGACAAGGCCAATATGTCGTCTATTCATTTATATATTATATATATACTTATATTTAATACACAATACCAGAATGATTAAATACCTGTTAATTAAAGAGCCTTCTTTTTTATGTAAGATATGGTAAGATGAAACAAATTGACCTCACCCCTAAAAACAGTACAAAAGAGTAGATTAGTTTTCAGCCAATAAATACAATGGAGGCTGAAATGAAAAAGAGATTTAGTGAAGAAC
>JAQQAK010000325.1 GCA_028527945.1 Spirochaetaceae bacterium | reverse complement strand
GAATTCGCGATTTCCGATGTTCCGCCGGTTTGAATGACACTCTGAAAGACAACAGAAGAAGTGCCTTCCATACCAACTTCCTCACAAGAAGTCAATGTCACCAAATAAAACATGGACAATACGATTAAAAAAACCATAATTTTTTTTTTCATTTTATCTCCTATATTTTTATTTAACTATAAAGTAGTTCTTTCAAAACTTAGGAAGTCTTGAAAGAACTACCTTAACGTAAATGAAAAATTTTCATAATTTGTTATATTATATATAATTACCTAATCTTGTTATTTCTTCTTCAAAGCCTCTTTAAAACCTAACCATGGTTTAAAAAGAGGGTTTACTCTTTTATATTAAAAAATTTTTAAACAACAGACACTAAAGTGTTGCTTTTCTATTTAAAAAAGATTTTTTCGATTTTTAACCTTATATTGATTCTTATTGTATTTTATTAGATTATGCAGATAGTAAAATGGAATTATAAGACGATTCATTTCCAAGCGGTCTGATTTAGGAGAAGAAAAAGATTCATAAATACGAAGAATACAAGATTGGGTGAATACCTATCCAAGAAAAATCCTTGGAGGTAATACGCCTTTTGAAGCTTTATATAAACAAATTGAGAGAGGTTTTAAAATCCCTGCATTTTTAGAAGTTGTTACATGATAAAAAACAATCATTTTACCTTACAGGGGACTCAAACGAGACAATATGATGTACCTCAGTGGCACATTCCGCATGATTTAATCACCTGTGGTAATACCTGATAACTACAAAGCCGCCAAGGCGTGGCATCTGGATATTAAGCAGAACCAGTTGAGGCTGGAGTCTTTCAATAAGTTCTACAGCCATAATACTATCTTCAACGTATATGGAAACTTTCAGAAAAAGTAAGGAAAAATGGTCCCCTCCCCGAAAGGAAGAGAACCGGATTTAATTACTAAATAGACTGAATAAGATC
The DNA here is from genome assembly GCA_028527945.1 of Spirochaetaceae bacterium. Lineage (GTDB taxonomy): Bacteria > Spirochaetota > Spirochaetia > UBA9216 > UBA9216 > Thalassospirochaeta. Next base: position 6,570 of record JAQQAK010000325.1, on the reverse strand, counting down.
TTTCCAAGTGCTCCAGCCGTCTGCGTTCTTATACGTATTTACCGAACCGGAAGGTACATAGATAACACAGGAACTATTTACGTTAGTAAAAACATCTTCACCCAAAGCAGGAGGTGTAGTCCGAGGGCAAGTAAAGGATGTCAAGCTGGTACATTTCTTAAAAGCCCCGTCCCCAATTGTTTCAATACTAGTTGGAAACTCAACAGACTCCAATTTGTAGCAATAAGAAAATGCGTATTTTCCAATTGTTTTAACACCATCTGGAATAGAAATTGATTTTAAAACCGTACATTCGTAAAATGTTTGCTGTCCTATTTCAGTAAGCCCTGTACCCAAAGTAACAGAATTCAATTTCTTACATTGAAAAAATACCTGGTTACCAATAGAATTAATATTATCAGGTATATCTATCGACGTTATAGCAGTCCCGGCAAATGCACGTTCGGGAAGTTTAGATAATCCTGAACCAATGGTTATAGATGTTATATTAGTACATAAAGAAAACATATTTGTACCGATAGAGGTTATATTATCCGGAATTACAACAGAGGTTAATCCCAAACAATCACCAAAACACTGCCCCCCCCCATAGGTGACGCCAGAAACAAAGGGAACAGATGTTAAACCTGAACCATAAAATGCATAGGATCCCATATAATTTACACTTTCGGGTAATTCTATGGATGTTAAATTTTCACACTTGTAAAAAGCATCTTCTCCTATTCTTTCTACGCCATAACATATTTCGACACTTTTAAGAGTAGTGTTAGCATTATAATCTTGTCCAAACCCTTCTATAAAAGCATCTTTACCAATAACTTTCACACTATAATTATCATAGGATGCTGGTATGATATATGAGCTTTCTGATGTATTGCCGGAGCTGACATAGGCATAGGGGCCATAGGTAGTACTCGAATCCACAGTTGTAATGTCTGGAATGCTGGAATCATCAATTGCAATCCACTTGGCATAGATGGTTGTATCTGTTGTTACAGAATCATCGAAGTCGTATTCTGTTGTTAAGTTTTCATCAGAATACCAATGATAAAAACAGTATCCACTTCTGCCCGGGGGATCAGGACGGTCGAAAGCCTCGCCTTTTGTCACCGAGACAATAGACGATTCAGCCCCGTCATAATTATAGTTTAAAGTTACGCTCGGCCCTTTATACACCACCGCCGTTTGGGGAGAACCGCTTATGGAATAACCGGTAGGGTTTGTTATCTCGACAGACACGGTTTCGCCGTTTGCAACAGTAATATTGGATATTCCAAGGCTTCTTGTTGTACCGCTACCACTTAAAGCTCCTTTGGTAGCCCCTGTCACGGTAATATTATCTGCTGTCAATCTGTTAGGATCAGCGTCAAAACTCAGTGTTAATCCTGTCGAACTAGCATCGCCTGACGTTCCACCAGTTTGAACGGCACTCTGAAATTCGAAATAGGTTATACTTCCTGTATACACCACTGCCGTTTGGGGAGAACCGCTTATGGAATAACCGGTAGGGTTTGTTATCTCGACAGACACGGTTTCGCCGTTTGCAACAGTAATATCGGATATCCCAATGCTTCTTGTTGTACCGCTGCCACTGAGTGCACCTTTGGTAGCCCCTGTCACGGTAATATTATCTTCCGTCAATGAGGTAGGATCAACATCAAAGCTCAGTGTTAATCCCGTAGAATTCGCGATTTCCGATGTTCCGCCGGTTTGAATGACACTCTGAAAGACAACAGAAGAAGTGCCTTCCATACCAACTTCCTCACAAGAAGTCAATGTCACCAAATAAAACATGGACAATACGATTGAAAAAACCATAATTTTTTTTTTCATTTTATCTCCTATATTTTTATTTAACTTAATTTTTTTACATTAAAAAAATTATAAACAACAGACACTTAAGTGTTGCTTTTCAATTTTTAAAATTTTTTTTTCGATTGTTAACCCAGTATTTATTCTTATTTTATGTTGTTAAATCATGAAGCCAGTAAAATCAAATACATGTTAAAAACTAAAATGGAATTATAAGACGATTCATTTCCAAGGGGTCTGATTTAGGAGAAGAAAAAGATTCAGAGATACGAAGAATACAAGATTGGATGAATACCTATCCAAGAAAAATCCTTGGAGGTAATACGCCTTTCAAAGCTTTATATAAGCAAATGGAGAGATGTTTTAAAATCCCTGCATTTTTGGAGGTTGTTAGATGATAAAAAACAATCATTTTACTTTACAGGGGACTCAAACTTTTTTTAAGAGCCACTACCACTTAATAATTTTCTTCAGCTCCGAAGCTTGAGTCCGGCTAAGATCTACCTCGGCGCCGGTAGAAAGTTTGACCTTATAGCTTCCGCTAAACCATGGAATAATTTCTTTTATTCTGGTTAGGTTGACAATAGCTGATCTATGCGCCCTGAAAAATATTTCTGGATTCAACTGCTTTTGAAATTCCGCAAGGGTAAAATTTGTATTGTAGCGTCTCTCTCCAATAATAATGAAGTTAAGACCATCCTCGGCAATAATGGTATCAATCTGATTCGCGTCTATTACAAATATTCTTCCATCTGCTTTTACAGCTATCCGCTCCATGTATCGTTTTTGCTCAGTCAACGTTTTAAGAAGTCCTTCTATATTATTACTCTCCGCGGATTTTTCAGACAGCCGTTGAAGGGCTTTTTCTATGGAGGTTTCGAGCCGTCCCCGTGAGAAGGGTTTTAGAAGATAATCTATGGCATTAACCTCAAAGGCTTTAATGGCGTATTGGTCATAGGCTGTTGTAAAAATAATTACAGGCGGATTATCAAGCGCCCTGATAACCCCAAAGCCGTCAAGGCGGGGCATCTGGATATCAAGCAGTACCAGTTGAGGCTGGAGCCTTTCAATAAGCTCTACAGCCATAATACCGTCTTCTGCCTCGCCAATAATCTCAAGCTGCTTGTTCGTGGAAAGCATTTCTCGAATTCTGTCTCTCGCGGGCTTCTCATCATCTACAATAACGGCTTCAAGCATCTTTTAACCTCATTGGAATCTTTATCACAGAAACAGTACCACACGGGATATTGTTCCTAATTTTTAAACTATAGTCCTCACCGTAAAGCCTAATCAATCTTTCATTAACGTTTTTTAGCCCTACACCCTTTGTGTAATTACCAAGTTTTATGTCTTCCGGCACGCCCGGCCCCTGATCTCTTATTTCAATAACAATAATATCTGAATCTGAAAAGCACCGTATTTCAATAAAAAAACTTCCACCCCTGTCAGCTCCATGCTTCAGACTGTTCTCTAAAAGAGGCTGTATTATAAGGCTTGGAATCATCTGCTCAAGCGTCTCAGGCTCTATTGATTTTATAACAGTCAGGCGATTTCCAAAGCGAGCCTTTTCAATATCCAGGTATGAGTCAAGAAAGTCCAGCTCCTTCTGAAGGGATATATACTCATGCTCGGAACAGGACAGGGTGTACCTGAAAATCTCAGCCAGTTTTTCAACGGCCTCTTCCGCCTTTACCGGATTAGAACTTATAAGGCTGGCTATTGTATTTAAAGAGTTGAACAAAAAATGAGGATTAATCTGGGCCTTGAGAGCCTTTAGTTCAGCCTGAGCGGCCAGTGCCTTTAATTTCTCCTCTGCAAGATCTTTTTCAATCAATTCTTTGTAAAAACTTTTCAGCTGCTTTACGGCATTTATAATAAAATTGATTATGATAAAAATAAACAGCCAGATAAGAACTTCCCATCTAAACAGACTGAAGCCCAGTATCCTACCGGAAATCTCAATTACAATCAGCCATCCAATAGTATGGGTAAAGAGCCGGGATGTCATTTGAACAACAAGTTTTATCCCCCGCCCGGCGTTTTCCAGTCTGGAAGATAAAACTTTTCTTGCAGCAAAATTTATTATATTGGCTCCGAAACCTGAGCACAGTACCATAACTATGGCAGCAGCGTATCCAAAGCCCCAGTCTAATTTTATTGCCAGACAGCCAAGAATACTACCAAATAAAAGCATTACAAATATTTTTATAAGCAACCCCTTAAGAATTGCCCAAAACTTGCTAAGCGGCATATACCCTTTATTCTACTCCCATTTAAAGAATTTTACAGCCAGTATAAATGAAACTACAAACCATCCAATAACAACCGGCAGTTCTTTTATTACATCAATACCCCCCGCGTTTTGAAGGACAACCATTCTAAAAGCCGCGTTAAGGTGGTATGACGGAAGCGCTTTGCATAATGGCATTATTGATTCAGGTAATTGCTCTGTAGGCCAGAAGCATCCGCCAAGAAACATAAAGGCAAACAAAACTGCCATACACAATGTCATCACACTACTGGTATTTTTCGCAAAGCTTGTAAGAAAAAATCCCAGTGATATAAAGGTAAGCGAACCAAGGGTTAGGATCAACCAGAATAAAAAGCGGCTGCCTTCAATATCCGCGCCATAAACACCAATACCTACCGCGATTACCAAAAGCGCGCTCACAATTGTAACAAGGTAACGAACCACAATATTGCTCAGAAGCAGGGTTTCACGCCTAAGGGGGGTAAGAAACAGCCTGCGGTAGATACCCCTTGTTCTCTCATCAACAATCTTGACGGCATTATTATTCATACACACCATCATTAACGACATTACAACAATTCCAGGCACAAGAAAATTTATAGATGATACCCCTCCCCATATTTGATCCTTAAAAACCGCGCCAAAAAGCAGAATCATCATAACCGGAAAAGCCAGGGTTAAAAACAGATTCTGTCTGTTTCGTAAAAAAAGTATCATCTCAATTCTAATTTGTTTGGCCAAAATACTCATATCTCTCTCCTATTAGAAATCACGTATAGTTTTACCGGTCAATATTAAAAAGACGTTTTCAAGTGTGGCGTCTTTTCCTGACAAGCTTTCGGTCTTCTGCCCGGCAATCAATTCAGCAGGGCTTCCCAGGGCTATAATCTCGCCATGATCCATTATTCCAACCCGGTCACATAAGCGTTCCGCTTCTTCCATATAGTGGGTATTCATTATTATAGTTTTGCCCTTGGCCTTTAACACTTCAATAATTTCCCAGATGCTTCTTCTTGTCTGCGGATCAAGGGCGTTAGTTGGCTCATCAAGAAAGAGAACTTCAGGATCATTAACAAGCGCCAGTGCAAGGGCAATCCGCTGTTTCTGACCGCCAGAAAGCTGACCAATATAGCTTTTTCTCTTTTCTGACAGAGAGACGGCTTCAAGGATTTCCGATGTAGGAAGTGCTTTTTTGTAGTACCCTCCAAAGAGTTCAATAAGTTCTTCAAGGCTGAGTTTTTCATAAATTGACGTATTTTGAAGCTGTACCCCGATAATCTCCTTAACATCTTTCCTGTTTTTAATCACGTCTAATCCACATACACTAATAGCCCCGCTGTCTGGCCTTCTAAGCCCCTCTATCATCTCGAGGGTTGTTGTTTTTCCGGCACCATTTGTACCCAATAGACCAAAGATCTCGCCCCTTTTTATTGTGATGCTGATGTTATTTACAGCAGTCAGGCTTCCATATGTTTTGGTAAGATCTTTAACCTCTATAGCAGTATCCATATTTTCTGCTCCTTCAATATCATTTGATACAGAAATAATAGGTGTGTTTTGGTTATAAAGAAATGATTATCAGATAAGCCGCAGAAAAGCCTGTATAAACGGTAAAATAAGCGGATGAATGGGGAGTAGTATATCGTTGATTATGTTGAAAAACCTGATTTACTAATATTAAACCACCATCAAAAATAGAGTTTACTTTTTATTATGCAATACAGCCAAACGCTCATCAATAATATCCTGACCTCCTGAGGCCAGATATTCAGCAACGAGGTTATCATAAATATGATCAAAGTCTGAAGGAGAGGCTAAAATTGTCTTAATAAAAATATCAGTTCCAAGCTCTTTTAAATTTTCACCATATTTTGCTTCGGCTTCAATTACTGTTCCAAAATATGGAGAGAAAAAGGAATCTTCAGTAGCCATTTTTACAGCAGTTAAAACCTTATCTTCAAAACCAGGATAACTCATTGCTATAGCAATATCGTTCAAATTTGAAGAGCCGTACTCATAAGCCCCAGTTGTTATAAAAGCAAAATCATGCCATTGGATTTTTTGTTCATCCATAAGAGCATCATTTTGAACACGTTTAAGTGGAATTCCTTCTATATCATAGCTTAAATAATGAATACCTTTCTCACCATTTTGAAGGTAAAAAACATGCTCAAGATCATCAGAAGCTATCCATTCCAAATACTCAATAACAGCCGCAGCCTTATCTTCATTAAAAACAGGAACAAACATTTTTAAGCCATCTGGATTATAAACTTGCTTAACATGCTTTCCTTCATAATTTGTAAAAGGATCAATAGGTATCCAAGAAGCATCCGGCACATTCTTTTTTAACTCAAACTCAAGTCCTGGAGATTGCCTATATGGCATATCATAATTCCAAATAAAACTTCCAACGTTTCCACTAATAAGAACATTCTCAAAATCTCCCCTGTTTTTTCCATATCTTAAATCAATATAAATTAAACCTTCATTATTAAGTTTATTAA
>JAQQAK010000324.1 GCA_028527945.1 Spirochaetaceae bacterium | reverse complement strand
TGCCAAAGCAGCGGTTTGAAGTAATAAATAAAAATATGGATCCTCCTTATGCAAATCCCAGAAATCTTGCGGCAGGAACGATAAGGAGAATAAAAAGCGCAGAAGTTGCAAATATTCCGCTTGAAATATTTGTTTATGAAGGGTTTTTTGAAGAACCTTTATCTTCTCATTCTGAAATTATCAATAAATTATCAAACCTCGGTTTTAGAATTAATCCTCATAGCGAATTCCTCAAATCTGCTGACGGTCTTCAAGAATATATTGAAAAAAGAACTCTGGGACGTGAGTATCTTCCGTATGAAATTGATGGGCTTGTTATTAAGGTAAATGAAATAGATGCTCGTGAGAAGCTTGGATATACTGGCCATCATCCAAGGTGGGCTATTGCTTATAAATTTGAATCTGTTCAGGCTGAGACTCTTATTAAAAATATTGATGTCCAGGTTGGGCGGACTGGCAGAATAACACCGGTAGGCCGTGTTGAACCTGTTTTGATAGGTGGTTCAACTGTGTCAAATGTCACTCTTCATAATCAGGATTATATCGATATACTTGAGGTCGCTCCTGGCGATACTGTTGCGATATCCAAACGTGGAGATGTTATTCCGGCAGTAGAAAAGGTTGTCGAAAAGGGAGAATGGCAGCAACCTGTTTGGAAAATGCCTGATACTTGCCCATCCTGCGGTGCCATTCTTGAAAAGAAAGGGGCTCATCATTTTTGCATTAATAAAAGCTGTCCCGCTCAAATAAGAGGCCGGATATTTTTCTTTATTGATAAAAAGCAGATGGATATAGATAATTTTGGCCCTGAAACTGTTGAGTTTCTTATTAACCGTGGTTTTATTAAAGATGTCACTGATTTGTATTCATGTAATTATGATGTTCTTGTCGGTGAAAAAGGATTTGGAGATAAAAAAATAGAATTAATAAAAAACGGTGTTAAAAAAAGCCTTGAACAGCCTTTTATAAGAGTTTTAAGTTCTTTAGGTATACCCGAACTTGGAAGAAAGGCTGCTGAACTACTTATAAATAATGGCTTTACTTCTATAAAAAAGCTAATAGAAGCTGCTGAGAAAGAAGATGTAGAATCTCTTGTTAAGATAAATGGAATAGGCGAGCGGACTGCTGGGCTTATATTATCTGAACTTCGAACAAAAGAGGTTTTACATCGTATTGAAGATCTCAAAAAGGCCGGTTTACGTTTTTCAGCAGAGGATTCTGAGCTTAATCCTTCTGATGGGATTTTTTCAGGTCAGAGCTGGTGTATTACCGGCAGTTTTGATATGTTTAAACCTCGTGATGTCGCTTTTGAAGAAATTAAAAAAAGAGGCGGCTCTACAGTCAGTTCTGTCACAGGTAAGACTACTCATCTTCTATGTGGAACAGGCGGAGGTAGTAAAAAAACTAAGGCTGAAAAACTTGGAGTCACTATTGTTTCTGAAGAAGAGTTTTTAAAAATGCTTGAATAGTTCATCAAGGCAGCTTTGTCTTTTGCAAGACTGAACAATTTTTGCATGAGATTTGATTTTTATAAAATTAAGATTAAAGCCCTGTATTGATACACTTAATCTTCCGATAAAAGTAAATATGGAGAGTCTCGGAAGGTTTTGAAAACAGGGTTTTTAATTTTAAATTTAAATATTTTTCTTTTTTGCCTTTTGGGTGGGCTTTTCTCGCAGTCTAATTATAGTGTTGAGACTGAAACCTCGGTATCTGATGGACAGAATGTTGAGAAATATGAAAGCCTTCCTTCAGGATATTCCGGTATAAAGCTTGGAATGGTTCTGGAAAAAGTTGAAGATGCTCTTTTTGAAGATCCTAACTTCAGTTATCGTGGAGCTCCTGATGTGACAATGCTTCCTCAAACCGATCGTCAGGTAATTGATTGTGATGGTGTAACAAATGTTAAACATGCTTATTTTCAATTTAATGATAATAAACTTTATATAATTACTATTGTTATGAATCCTGAATATATTGACCATTATAGTATTTATTCCGCACTTAAAAAAAAGTATGGCCCCCCGGAATATCTAGATCCGTCAAAGACTATTTGGAGGAATGATAATGTCGAAATAAGCCTGGAAAGGCCGTTGAGTATTAAGTATATAGATAGAAAAGTGTTTGAAAAGCTTCAGGCTGAAAGTCATGCTGAGAAATCTACAGAATCAATATTACGACAGGAGTTTATTGATAGTTTCTAAAGGGGGATTTTATTATGAAACGAAGCATATATTTTGTACTGATAATTTTTACTATTGTTGGATGTCTCCTTTTGATATCTATGGGAACAAAGGAGAAGCTCGATACAAAGGTTGTGACAATTAATGGCATAAATATAGATGCTGAGATTGCTGATACTCAGGAAGCAAGGCAAACCGGCCTTATGAATAGGAAATCAATGGAAGACAACCACGGTATGCTTTTTATTTTTGATCGTGATCAAAAGTTATCTTTTTGGATGAAAAATACATATATTCCTCTTTCTGTTGCTTATGTTTCTTCTGAAGGAGTCATAATGGAGATTCATGATATGCATCCTGAATCTCTCAGACCGGTTGATTCTGTGAATTCTGTAAGATATGCTTTGGAAATGAATCAAGGTTGGTTTGAAAAGAATCACATTGAACCCGGTGATGTTCTTACTTGGTAGAAAAGTTACCAAGTAAGTTATTACTTTTTAGTTCTCGCTCAATTCTGGGAATAATTCAAAGTTAGGTTCTTCCTCTTCGCCTTTGACAGGTTCATTGACAAGAACTTCTATCTTGCGTTCAACTTTTAGAAGATCTTTCTCAAGACCTTTAGCCAGTTTCACACCTTCTTCAAAAAGTTTCAGAGATTGATCAAGATCTCCTCCATTTTTTATTGCTGAGTTTATTTCTTCAAGTCTGTTAAGTCTTTCTTCAAAGTTTTTCAATTATTATCTCCTGTTATTTGAGCGTCTATTGTTCCATCATAAAATTTAATTTCTATATCAGCGCCTTTTTGTGTTTCTGATGCTTCTTTTATAAGGGTTCCTTTGTTTTTATCATAAACCATAGAATACCCACGTTTCAGAATAGCTTCTGGTGATACAGCCTCAAGCTCTCTTGATAACGCATCCAGTCTTAGCCTGTGATCTTTTATCATTGTTCTGAAATTAAATAGTAAAGACTCTTTTAAATCATCAAAACGACTAAGAACCGGCTGAAGCATTATGAAAAAGCTTTCTTCAAGGCTGTCTCCGGTATATCTTGAAGCTGTAAGATGTATACGTTCAAGCTGTCTATCCATTTCAAACTGCATGGACTCAAAAAGAGAGCTCACTCTATCCTTAAGTTCTTCTCTTCCTGTGCTGACAATTTCTGCGGCAGCTGAAGGTGTCGGTGCTGAAACATCAGCCGCCAGATCTGACAGAGAAGTGTCAATCTCATGTCCTACGGCTGATATAACGGGAATATTACAGTCCGCAATAGCTTTAACCACTGCTTCATCAGAAAAGGGTAGGAGATCTTCTATAGAACCGCCTCCACGTCCTACGATAATTACATCTCCAAGTTTGAACTCATCAGCTCTTTTTATCTGTTCAGCAATTTTGGCTCCGGCAGTATTTCCCTGAACAGGAGCCGGGACAATTATTATATCGAGTCCGCTGTTTCTTCTGCTTGTGACTCTTAAAATATCTCTTACGGCTGCTCCTGTAGGAGATGTGACAACTGCAATTTTTGATGGAAACATTGGAAGCGTCTTCTTTTTATCAATATCAAAAAAGCCTTCAGCTGCTAATCTTTTTTTCCTTTCTTCAAGCATGGCAAGAATCTCGCCTTCACCTGCTTTTTCTATGCTGTCACAAATAATCTGGTAAGAACCGCGCAGAGCGTAGACTGAAAGATTTCCTGAAACTTTTACAAGCATCCCGTCTTTCGGTTCAAAGGTTAAACCTCTTTGTCTCCCTTTAAACATAACAGCGCTAATCATCGCATTTTTATCTTTAAGGCTGAAGTAAAGATGGCCTGTGCTGGATGGCCGACAGTTCGATATTTCTCCGCTAATACTTATGCCGCTAAAACCTTCTTCGAGTGTATCTTTTATAATTCCTGTAATTTCGGAAACAGAAAAAACCTTACTGCTTAAATCAAACATAACCGGCTAAGAGAATACAATTTCTGGTAAGCTAAATCAACGGTAATACGATCAACTTATTATTCCGATAAAAAGAATATGAATAACATTTTGATTATAAGTGCTTTAAATATTACAGAATACGCTTTTAAAGAAATATATGACGGAAAAACTTCGGTTGATCTTGCTGTATCCGCTTCTAATAGTTTTTCTGACGTATCAAAAAAAGTTGTGATTGTTCCCGAAAAAATGGACTCGTTTCCTTCTCTTAAAGGGTTTGAATTATGTAATTTAAAAGGTGATAATTCTGAATCTCTTATCAGGACCTTATCTAAATTGTCAGAAGGGTTTGATAACATTTTTTACTATAATATTGATTGTCCTTTGATTGATCCTGAGCTTTTTGAAAAAATGTATTCAAATCATAAAAAATATTTTTGTGAATATACTTTTGCTGATGGGTATCCTCTTGGAATAAGTGTAGAAATTATAAAGACATCTATT